>JAYXXU010000110.1:0-7126 GCA_036019135.1 Pseudomonadota bacterium
AAGCTTACCAAGCGATTCATGACTGGCAGATGCTCAGTAGTGATATGTTGGGAAATATACCTTTTGCAAAAGACCAATTTCAGCATATTCAGAAACATCAAATCAGTGACGATGCGACCCTAAAAAAATGGCTCTATCAACGCCCAGTGGCATTTGCAGATTATGTGTATGTGCTGCCTGTTTTTGGCAGTGCTGATGAGCCCGCCATCTATACGACTTGGAAAATGGTTGTAAAATATGCACCTGTTGTTTTTTCAGGTGATAATACGGTTGTCTTCGATGTGCTTGGACGTTGGTGCTTGTACTACCATCATGATGATTTATTGACGTTTGCATCTTCACAGACCCAACTAAAGCGACACAATAAGTCGCACTTCAAGCCGTGATGATTGAGTGGTTTATTTTGGTACAGTACAGTCTAAGCATCTAATGTTTAGGCTGTATTCGACATGACATCAACTCACACATCTGAACCATCATCTGAAGAACAAACGTGGCTAGACGGCATTCAAGCTCAACTCTTGGCATCGCAACGCCCAGTCAACCGAATCAGCTGGCATAAAATCAAACAACCAGAACCGACTCAAAGTCGCCTAGGAGGTATAGCCTATTTGCCATCCGATGCAACGCATCCCACCAGTCCAACAGGCCAAAAACTCTCGTTACTCGCACAAATTAATTTTGCCGAGATGCCTGCTTTAGATGGCTTTCCAGACAGTGGACTGTTGCAGATTTTTATTGACTCTACACATAGTACCTATGGCTTAGAGTTTGATGCTGAATCCTTCAAATTACCTCAAAGCCCATTTCATCAGGTGATGTTTTGGCCTGATCTCACACACGCTGACACATGGAAACAGTCGCCTGTGGATCAGCAAGACGATTTTGGCATGCCTATTCGTACGAATACTTGCTTTCAAATGGTTTTTGAGCCTGCTGTAGAAACTATCGGGAGCAGTGATGTTGGTTTTTCCAAAGCTATAGGAGCAGCCTATATCGACGAAATACCTCGCCCTGCAAGCATTTCTGAAGATCGTGTATATGAGATTGCTGAACAATACTGGAGTAGATTTGGCAATAAGGTTGGTGGACATCCTAGTTTTACCCAAAGCGACCCACGATCAAGTGAGGATGGTTTAGTGCTGCTCCTACAACTGGATTCGGACGATGAAGCCAATATGATGTGGGGTGATGCTGGGATTGCAAACTGGTTTATCAACCCAAATAAGCTAGAAAAAGCAGACTTTTCAGAGGTAGTGTATAACTGGGATTGTTGCTGACAGAAGCATGTATGTTTAAATCGTCCCCGACCTGCACCAGATCGGGGCGCACGATCACCTACTCAGCTTGCAACAAATTACCCAGCGTCTCCGTCACACTACTCGAAGACACATCGGCTTGTAACGCCTGCAACACCGCCTTAACCTGCTCACGCAGCGGCTCTTTTAAGGTATACCAACGCGACAACGCCTGCAAAATCCGCGACGCCAAAATCGGGTTTTTACTGTCTAACTGACGAGTCAAATCCGCATAAAACTGCACGCCCTCTACTGTCCACACCGCCAATGGATTTTGGGCAAAATGCGAGGTGACCGAGCGCACCCGATTCGGTGTGGTGTAATCAAAATGTGGATGCTGTAACAACGCCTGAATCTCGGCGACCGTCACCGTCGGCTTGCCAGATTGCACACTAAACCACAAATCAATCGCCAACGCCTCAGCACTAAAACGCTGCTCAAAATCTGACAAGGTTTCTGCTGCGCCAGCCGCATCACTCCACACCAACGCCCGCAGCGCACCCAAGCGCTCAGTCATACAGACCGCCGCCTGATACTGCTCGCTCGCCCACTGTACCGCTTCTGGCAAGCCCGCCCGAAACGCCATGCTCAGCACCACATTACGCCATGCACGTCGCCCCATCGCCTCGCTACTGTCCACATACGGCACAATCGGCTGATCGGCGTAGGCAGTCGGCCAATACGCCGCCAGACGCTTGGCCAGCGCATTCAGCACCGCTTCACGGCGTTGGTGCATCTCGCTCGGCTCATAATCCTGATCAATCCGACTGGCCAGATAGTTTTCCGACGGCACATCCAGCAGCCGCGCAGTCAATAGCGCATCACGCGCTGCCAAAGTCGGCACAGTCTGCGCCATCGCTTGTAAATATGGCTCGGCATCGTGGCCTTTCAGCAACACGCGCTCGAGCAACTCTTGCGCCGCTTGCCACTGGTTAAACCCATTGGTTTCGTACTGCACCAAAAACGCCAAATCCTGATCGGTATAGGCAAAATCCAGCAGCACGGGTGCAGAAAAATCCCGCAACAGCGACACCACAGGCTTAACCGCAATATTGTCAAATACAAAATGTTGCTCAGGCTGATCCAGCAGCAACATCTGCTCCGCCAAAATCCGCCCTGTCGCCCGATCAAATAGCGCCGTACTGACTGGAATCGGCAGTGGCTTAGGATTGGGATATTTGGCGTGCGGCTTGACCGACTGGCCTAAACTTAGCCGATAGGTCTGCGTCGCTGCATCGTACTCACCTTGTCCAGTCACGGTCGGCGTGCCTGCTTGGGTATACCATGGCAGAAAATGCCGCACGTCGATGCCCGAACCATCGCTTAGGCTATTGAGTAAATCCTCAACCGTCACCGCCTCGCCATCATGCCGCCGAAAATACTCATCCGTGCCTTGGCGGAATTTCTGCTTGCCCAATAAAGTAGCAATCATACGGGCAATTTCTGCGCCTTTGTCATACACGGTCGCAGTATAAAAATTATTAATCTCCACAAAATGGTCTGGTCGTGGCGGATGCGACATTGGCCCCGCATCTTCAGCGAATTGCGCTGATTTTAGGCTGGCAACATCATCAATCCGCTGTACCGCAGGCGATTGTAGAGTTTCTGAAAACGACTGATCACGAAACACAGTAAAGCCTTCTTTTAGGCATAGCTGAAACCAATCGCGGCAGGTAATCCGATTACCGGTCCAGTTGTGAAAATACTCGTGCGCAATGGTGGATTTGACGTAGAAGTTACTTGGATCAGTCGTGGTTTGTGGGTCGGATAGCACACACGCGGTGTTAAAAATATTCAGACCTTTGTTTTCCATCGCACCCATGTTGAACTGACTGACCGCGACGATCATATAGTTATCCAGATCATAGGCGCGGCCATACTCCTGTTCATCCCAGCGCATCGAGTCTTTTAACGCTTGCATGCCGACGTGGCATTTGTCCAAATCTTTGGCTTCGGTGTACAGCTCTAAGCTAACCTCGCGACCTTTGATGGTGGTGTAACGATCTTGCATGACCGCCAAATCCCCTGCCACACAAGCAAACAGATAACTGGGCTTTTTGGTCGGATCTTGCCAAATCGCATAATGCCGTCCATCACTGGCATCACCTGCCTCGATCAGATTACCATTCGCAAGTAGCGTTGGATATTTTTTATCGGCTTCAATCCGCGTGGTAAACACACTCAGCACATCTGGTCGATCAGGAAAGAAGGTGATTTTGCGAAAGCCCTCTGGCTCGTTTTGGGTAACAAATAAATCACCCGCTTGATACAGCCCCTCAAGCTGGGTGTTGCTTTCGGGATGAATCCGCACTTGGGTCTCGACTACACATTGATCTGGCGCACCAAAAATCGTCAGACTTTCACCATCAAGATGATATTGCTCAGGCCGCAACTCTTGACCGTTGACACAGATTTCCAGCAACTCCAAGTCTCGCCCCAACAGCACCAGCTCCCCCATCTGCTGCCGCTTCATCACCAGACTACTATTCACCAGCGTGCCATTGGCAAAAATCGAGATATTCAGATTGATTGACTCAACCAGATAGGTCGGCGGCTGATAATCTTTTAAATAGACAATTGGGTGGGCGTGTTGTGTGTCAGTCGGTTGGGTCGCAATATTCATAAATCATCCTAAAAAGCGAATCTGTGTAAGGCACTCACCTTGATCTGTAACATAGATGAGGCGACTTGGCGAGAGTGCAATGCAGGGCTGTTGGTTTTGTAGGCAGTTATTGCGCATATTCACAGACGCACCACAATCGCTGGCTGTTCAGCTTGATCTTGCACCTGTTACGGTTTCGATCAGATCGAAGATTGGAGCAAGACCATGCGGCTATCCCAATACATTGGCTTGGTTTGTGGTTTAGGTTTCAGCCTCACCCTGCCTGCGTGTGCTGAAGGCGAATCCACCACCACATCAGCAGCAGTTGAGCCACACTCAGACCCAGACACGGCTCAGCACACAACGATTGCTGTCTCGCCCAGCCAAGACTATCCGATGCAACTGCGACAGATTGCGGATGGCCTTGAACACCCTTGGTCGATTGCATTTTTGCCCGATGGTGAAATTCTGGTCACTGAGCGTACGGGGCGCTTACGTCGTATCGTCAATCAACAACTGATGACAGCGCCTGTATCAGGACTACCCAACATCCATGCGGTTGGTCAAGGCGGCTTGTTGGATTTGGCCTTGCATCCTGATTTTGCGAACAATCGTTGGCTGTATTTTTCGTATACCGACCGAACCAAAGATGGACTGACCACCAACCTTGCCCGCGCCCACTATCAACAGGGTAAATTGACTGATCTCACAGTGCTGTTTAGCGCACAACCTCGCTCGGATCAGGGACAGCATTTTTCGGGTCGGATTATTTTTGATCGCTTAGGCTATTTGTATCTCAGTATTGGTGATCGGGGGGAGATGCAGCGCGCCCAAGACCGTAACGACCACGCAGGCAGTCTGATTCGCTTACACGATGATGGTCGTGTACCAGACGACAACCCTTTGGTCGGGCAGCCCCGTACCAAGCCAGAACTGTACTCGTGGGGACATCGTAATATTCAAGGCATGACCCTACACCCTGAAACAGGTGAAATTTGGACAACTGAACACGGTGCACGCGGCTGGGATGAAATCAATCGCATCCAGCGCGGGCTGAATTATGGTTGGCCGCTGGTCACGCATGGTGTGAACTATAACGGCCAACCCATCAGTCAGCAGAGCGAACGTGCTGATCTTGAGTCGCCACTGTTGCATTGGACACCGTCGATTGCGCCCAGTGGGCTGACTTTCTATACGGGGTCAGATTTTCCTGCATGGCACGGCCAACTCTTATCTGGGGCACTGAAAGATCGGTTGATTTCACGTATCCATGTGACGGCCACTGATGCAGGCTGGCAAGCTCAAGAGCAAGAACGCCTACTACAGGATTTTGGCCAGCGGATTCGTGATATTCGCCAAGCACCTGACGGCACATTATGGCTACTCACCGATGCACGTAACGGCCAAGTGCTACAGCTCAAGCCAGCTTCCACACATGATCAGTAACGCGCAATCCAACGGCAGCCGATCCTCATCCCTGCTACACTACGCACTATCACCCGATTAGATGGCCACCGTGACCGACCCTACACCGAACACCAGCACCCAACCTGCCCAGTTTTCACAACTGCCAATCTCTGCTGACATGCTGAGTAACCTGACTGCGCTTGGCTATACTGAGATGACGCCGATTCAGGCACAAAGCCTGCCCCTGATGCTCAAAGGCATCGACATGATCGCCCAAGCCAAAACAGGTAGTGGCAAAACAGCGGCGTTTGGCATCGCGCTACTGACTCGACTCAATCCACGTAATTTGGCGACCCAAAGCCTGATTCTCTGCCCAACCCGCGAACTGGCCGATCAGGTGGCGCAAGAACTACGCCGTCTAGCGCGGGCAATTGGCAATATCAAAATACTCACGCTCGGCGGAGGGGTGGCGATGAATCCGCAAGTCGATTCACTCGAACACGGCGCACATGTAGTGGTTGGCACAGCGGGACGCATCCAAAAACACTTGGACAAAGGTTCGTTGCGTTTGGAGCAAGTCAACACCTTGGTATTGGATGAAGCTGACCGCATGTTGGATATGGGTTTTTTGGACAGCATCATTGCAATCATCAAGCAAGCCCCAAAAAAACGTCAAACCTTACTCTTTTCGGCGACCTACCCTGCTGGCATTAAAAAACTCGCCACAGAGTTTATGGATGATCCTGCCCAAGTCACCATCCAAGAACAACACAGCAACAGCCAGATTGAACAGCGTTTTTATGAAATTGACCCAACCGAACGGCTTGATGCAGTGGTCAAGGTCTTGGCGCATTTTCGGCCAGAGTCTTGCGTAGCGTTTTGCTTTACCAAACAACAATGTCAAACCGTTATGGATCATCTGATCAGCCAAGGCATCTCGGCCAAAGCGCTCAACGGGGATCTTGATCAACGTGACCGTGACGAAGTGCTGGCGATGTTTGCCAACAAGAGTCTATCGGTTTTGGTGGCAACTGATGTCGCCGCACGCGGACTGGATATTGCAGGACTTGATCTGGTGATCAACGTCGAATTGACAGGCGAACCCGAAACTCATATTCATCGCATTGGTCGGACTGGCCGTGCAGGTGCAATGGGCATGGCGGTCAGTCTGGTTGCCCCACGTGAATCCCACCGTGCCAATGCGATTGAGGAACTACAGCAACAACCCTTTCAATGGTTTCCTTTAAGCGAACTGGCCCCACAATCTGGTGTGCCACTACAGCCACCGATGGTGACCTTGGCACTGTCTGCGGGTCGCAAAGATAAAATCCGTGCAGGGGATATTTTGGGTGCATTAACGGGAGATATGGGACTGCCTGCAACCAAGATCGGCAAAATTGCGATTTTTGATTTTCAGTCATTTGTCGCCGTTGACCGCGCTGTTGCTAAACAAGCGCTTAAACAACTAAGCACAGGTAAAGTCAAAGGTCGCACACTACGCGTACGGATGCTCAGCGTATAATGCTTCTATATACAGCATACAGCCGATACCAGAGGTGCGTGTCAACCACGCACCAACAACTCATAGCCCCCAAATTTTCGCATATTTAACACCCCCGTATCCAAAATCAGATACTGACCCTTGATCCCAAGCAATGTCCCTTCAATCAGCGGTTTTTTATCAAAATTATGCGCGGTGACCTTTTTAGGATACTCCAACACTGGATAAGCAAACTGCCGCATCACGGTCTCAAGGGGTAAGAGTGCAATCTGATCTGGATACGCCTGCTGCAACTGCTCAAGCTGTAGCATAAAACGT
>JAYXXU010000111.1:0-7573 GCA_036019135.1 Pseudomonadota bacterium
TCTCCTCACATCAAACCAACTCGCTAAATTCGACCGCACTCCAAATAACTGATTTTACTATGATCAAACTGCGGCTGTGGATCAGCACCAAAACTATAAAAACCATGCACGCCACTCATGATACGACCATGATGCCGCAATTGCACCACCCGTCTCGGATCATGCTCGGCCAAGCTATAACATAACGCTGGCACACCACGTTGTACGGTCTGCGCAAACGCACTGCGTAACATAAAATCAAATACGTCTAACTCATCTGGCCGACACAGTGGCGAATGCAGCATCAAATACGACAACGGCTGCCCACGCTCTGGCAGCACCAAGCCATGATTAGCACGCGCCCACACGTTATACAGTGGTCGAAGCAGTGCCAATAGCGGATGGTAGCGCTCAATCTTACTCTGCTTGAATGTATGCTGATCCCATAACCCAAAAATCCCCACGAGCTGTCTGGCGCGAAATACCAAGGTAAAATCACCAATCGACATCCCATTCCAATATGGATGACCTTTGAGCAAATCAAAAAAGTCATAACGCGGCAAAAAATTAAAATACTGCGCCATTTTTTGCACAAAACCATTCAACAAGCTGACATCCTCAGCCGTCGCTGTACGCTGGCTAAACGGCTGATCAGCAGTATCGGATAAAGGACGGCGACTGCCTGTCATGGTTGCGGTATACAGCAGTCGATCTGGATAATGCTGCACAAAATCTGCTTTGGCCTGATGTAACATTTGCTTGGCTTTGATGTTATCGGACAAGACCACTGCTTGACTATAATATGGCTCGGGCATGCGCTGCTTAAGATGTCGCATCATCAGCCGCAACAAACGCTGACCTCTAGCAGACGGCGCAACCCGCAAATCCCCAAGATAGCGCAACATTTCGACCTTACCATTGATATAGCATGGACGCATACTCAATGCATACATCGCCAAAATATCGCATGGCGAATCAATCGGCACCAAGACCCACGTTTCGACATGCGTAAATGCTGCACGGGCTGCCACAAAATAGTCAGGCTGACGAGACAAGCTCAATAGCACTCCCGCAGACGGCATGGGCGTTGCAACCAGTGCCAAAAGCTGGGCATTGTCCGTTGGCTCGGCTGCCCGAATCATCACCTGTGGATAATCAGGTTGCCGAAACACAGTGTCATACGGTTGCTCGAACATACTCATCCAGCCATCTCCTGTAACACAGGCAGCATTTTGGCATCAATTTGTTTAAGTGGCTCAGGCTTAATATTGCCTTCGATCATGCCCGTACCCACTGCTAACGCCTGATAAGCTGCCCACCCATCTAACACGATGCATGCTTGGGCAGCGGCCAATTGGCCTAGATCACGCGCCAATTCATAATGAAAATTCTGTGCCAATGCCTGATCTAATCGCGCTGCAAGTTGGGTCACTTGCCCAGTTGATTCTCCTTCAAACAAGCCCAGATAATACGGCGTTGCATCAGTATCCGTACAAATCGCCAATAAACACACGGGGCGCACATCACATTGTTGCCCGACCAGCGCCAACACCTGTGCAGCCATGGTCGGATCAAGCTTTTCTCCGACCAAATCCACGCCAAAGCGACGGCCTTCAAACTCAAAACAAGGTACTTCACCATACCAGCCCGTCACGCGCAGTCGATCATCTAAGCAATAGCGCAACAACCCATTGCCCGCACTGATAATCGGGCTCACTTGATCACCCATCTCTAGCGCCCATGCAGGTTTAATTGCGCCTGTCGCCAGATCTTCAAACTCATAAAAATGACTTTGATACGCCAATGGGTATAAGCCTTGATATGGAAAAGTCACCACGCCTTCGGTTGCCCACAATCCCTTGCCCTCGAAGCGAGCCTGTGGCAAACGGGCTTTCAGCACATCTGCCCATGCCTTTGCCCCCGCAGTATCCCACGCCGACACAACCGCCAGTTTTGGCCAAATTTGTGTCAGATCCAGCGGCTGACCTGTTAGTTTTTGGGTCTGTACCAACTGTCTTAGCTGTTGCGCGCGACGACGCGCACGCGGGGCAGCCAGATGCTGTAAGCCGTCCTGACGCTGGTGCCAATGCCCATGCTGCAAGACCATACAAATATCATCGATCCAACCTTCGATATGATTGAGCAACTGCAAAGCAAACGTCGGACTCCACACCGACATCATGCTCAGGTCACGCTGCGCCAATAGATAGCACAAGGTCGCAAACAGGGCATCATCGGCACTGGCCGCATAGGCGACTTCGGGCGGGACAGCTTGTGTATACGCCGACAACAACCGCTTGCTGACACTAAGCAACACACTGTCATCATTCAGATTATAAGCACTCAGCTGCTGACGCTGACTATCTGGCAACCAAGACACTGACCAGTAGTGCTGACCCTGTTTGAGCTGTGGAGACTGTCGATATAGACTACATAGCCAAGGGGCAATTGCAGCATCCAACTCATCCAAGAAGGCCTGACTATAGGGGATGATTTTAAGCCGTTCACTCGAGCCGCTGGTCGGCTGATAACGGATGATGGGGCTTTTGGTGAGCGGACATGCGCCCGCCTGCATGGCTTCAATCCCTGTTCGCCAATCTGCATAACGGGTCAGGGGAACTTCTTCGGCGTAATCCTCATAACTGCGCGGCGTGCGCCAACCTGCGGGCAAGCAGGCTTGCCGTAAAATCTGTTTGAGTCGCTGTCGCTGTACGGCTTCGAGCTGATGACGTTGTTGAGAAAACCGTCGATCCGCCCGCTGACAGGCCAACTCTAACGCAATATGACTGCCTTGTCTGAGCAAACGATTCATCTATAGACGCTTCATTTGGGTTGCGATGAGTGCGTCAACTTTACCATAACTGGTTGTTTTTTTGGCAAACCTATTGGCATATCTTAGAATATCCGACTATGTGATTTCACCAATACAAGGCAGCTCTGTGCCTTGCTGCCATGTGGGATTTTTACGCACAAAAAAGTCGATTTTCTCATTTTGCTGCTGCATGGTGTCCGTAATGGGTGCAACATCTTGCTTGAGTGGCTGATAGTCCGCACCAAAATTAAGCAACCCCGTGGTTCGATCATAATACGGATCAAAGAATTGCTCACAATATGCATGCACAATGGGTGAGAGTCGTTGATGCTCGCCACTCGGATGCGGCCAATAACTGTAATAATTATTGGCCAATAACAAATAAGTCTTAAATCCTTTTGAAATCAACATCCAATAAATCGGCTGATAAAAATAACGCAGCTTCATCCGCATCAAATACTGATACATACAACGCTGTAGGGTACGACAGCCCCAAAACGCCTGATCAATCACGGTATCACCACTAAATACGGCGGGATAGTGCTGTGTTCCGACTTGAATCCGACACTCCAGTACCGTAGAAAATCCTACAATGACACCTGTATCAGGATGCAATATCAAAAACGCGCCAGTTTTTTTGCGAAAATCTCGCTCAAAAAGCTCATAGCAGGTATTGGCATAATACTGCTGATATAGCAGATACATCTGCCGTAACTCAGCGGGGGTAAATTGCTCAAGCGATTGAAAACGCCCAGTCGGTTCATCAGAACGACGGCTCAACAGACTGATCATGACACGATCCTGTGATTGTTCTGGCAGTCTCAAATACCTCGACGGTACGTACTGCTCTGTTTGGTTTGATCTAATCCATTAGAGACCACAAGGCTCAATTATTATTCGGGCTTGAGTGTGATTGGCAATTCCATAGCCAGACTATTGGTTCGGGCAGTTTTTATTGAATCTCATACTGCGCCACGCAATGTTGATTGCGTGGCAAAACTAACAAAACCAACTCAGGGTTGCAATAACCATTCATCAGCTATGGCAACAGGATTGACCAAAGGTTAGCGGAGCGAGCCGAAAAGCGCTCCGCCACCCCACAGATTAATGCAGCTTGGCATGCTCAAAAGTCAGGGCTTGATCATCTGCCCCCACCGCGATCACATCACCTGCGGCAAAATCACCCGCGAGCAGACGCTGCGCTAATGGGTTTTCGATTTGTGCTTGAATAGCCCGTTTTAATGGACGTGCACCAAACACGGGATCATAACCCACCTGTACCAAACGCTCTAATGCAGCATCATCTAGCACAAGACCAATCTCTCGCTCTTTGAGGCGCGTGCGTAGACGATCCAATTGGATATCGGCAATGCCTCGGATCTGCGATTGGCCAAGCGCTTGGAATACCACCAACTCATCAATGCGGTTGATAAACTCAGGACGAAAGTGCTCACTCACCGCTTCCATCACCGCGGCTTTAACAGTGTCCCGATCTGCCAGCTCACCCAAGTCACGAATCGCCGTCGATCCCAAGTTGGAGGTCATGATGATGACGGTATTTCTAAAATCAATCACCCGACCCTGCGAATCGGTCAAACGACCATCATCCAACACCTGCAATAGGATATTGAAAACATCAGGGTGGGCTTTTTCAACCTCATCGAACAGCACCACGCTATATGGCTTGCGCCGCACGGCTTCAGACAAAACGCCACCCTCTTCATAGCCGACATACCCTGGAGGTGCACCAACCAAACGACTGACGCTGTGCTTTTCCATAAATTCGCTCATGTCGATTCGAATCATCGCATCGTCACTATCGAACAAAAAGTTTGCTAAAGCTTTAGACAGTTCTGTCTTACCCACGCCTGTTGGCCCAAGGAACAAGAATGAACCACTCGGACGATTAGGATCAGACAAGCCTGCTCTTGAGCGACGTACCGCATTTGAGACAGCAATCACCGCTTCATCCTGCCCAACCACACGTTGATGCAAAACATCTTCCATTTGTAGCAGCTTATCGCGCTCGCCCTGCAGCATTTTGCTGACTGGAATCCCCGTTGAAGCGCTGACCACTTCGGCAATCTCGTTGTCCGTGACCTTGTTACGCAACAATTTTGGGGCAGTCTGCTCGGCACTATGCGCATCAGTTTGGGCGATTTGTTTTTCCAAGTCAGGAATCACACCATATTTTAGACGCGACATTTCAGTCACATCACCTTCGCGCTGTGCCTTCTCAAAAGCAATGCGGGCTTTGTCCAACTCATCTTTGATCAGTTGGCTACCTTTGACCAAGGCTTTTTCAGACTGCCACACCTCACTCAGATCGGCATATTCTTTTTCGAGCTGCTCAAT
This sequence comes from Pseudomonadota bacterium, assembly GCA_036019135.1. Classification (GTDB taxonomy): domain Bacteria; phylum Pseudomonadota; class Gammaproteobacteria; order Pseudomonadales; family Moraxellaceae; genus JAYXXU01. The sequence continues at coordinate 5,147 of JAYXXU010000111.1, forward strand.
CTGTTGGTCAATGTGTTTGAGCTGTGTTCGGCTGCCCGTATCATCGTCGTTTTTGAGTACCTCGCGCTCCATTTTAAGCTGGATCAAACGACGATCTAGTTTATCCAAGACTTCAGGCTTCGAGTCCATTTCCATCCGCAAACGGCTGGCTGCCTCATCAATCAAGTCAATCGCCTTATCGGGCAGTTTGCGATCCGTGATATAGCGATGGCTCATCCGTGCTGCGGCAATAATCGCCGAGTCCTGAATGTCCACCCCATGATGCAATTCATAACGCTCTTTTAACCCACGCAAGATTGCAATGGTATCCGCCACACTCGGCTCATCAACCAAGACCTTTTGGAAACGACGCTCTAAAGCTGCATCTTTTTCAATGAATTGACGATACTCATCCAGCGTGGTTGCGCCGACACAGTGCAATTCGCCGCGTGCAAGGGCAGGTTTGAGCATATTACCCGCATCCATTGCGCCGTCCGCTTTGCCCGCGCCAACCATCGTATGTAACTCGTCGATGAACAAAATCACTTGCCCTTCTTGCTTAGACAAGTCATTTAGTACCGCTTTGAGCCGTTCCTCAAATTCACCGCGAAACTTCGCACCCGCAATCAATGCGCCCAAATCCAACGACAACACACGTTTATTTTTCAGACCTTCGGGTACTTCACCATTGACGATGCGCTGTGCTAACCCTTCGACAATGGCGGTCTTACCGACACCGGGTTCACCGATCAGCACAGGGTTGTTTTTGGTACGCCGTGCCAACACCTGAATGGTACGGCGAATCTCATCATCGCGCCCAATCACAGGATCAAGCTTGCCTGCTAACGCCCGCTCGGTCAGATCAACCGTATATTTATTCAGGGCATCGCGCTGCTCTTCTTGGTTGGGATTCACAATTTTTTCATCACCGCGAATCCGTTCAATCACTGCCCGCAATTTTTTGCTGTCCGTACCCGCGGCTTCGATGATTTTTTGGGTTGCACCCTGACTCGACAGTGCCAACAGCGCCCATTCACTGGCAATGTAATCATCCCCTGCTTTTTGGGCATAGCTGTCAGTGAGGTTCAAAATCCGCACCGATTCGGGCGTGAGCTTCAGATCACCGTCTGGATTGGCCAATGTCGGTGTGTCTGCCAGCGCCTTATCCAGACGGTCTTTTACCACCTGAACTTGTGCGCCTGCTTGTTGCAAAACACTGAGATTGGACGGCTCTTGCAACAGTGCCGCCAAGATATGAATCGGCTCAATGCCAGTATGATCACGCCCAACTGCCAAGGATTGCGCTGCACTCAAGGCAGACTGTAAACGATCAGTAAACTTTTCAAAACGCATAATAATTTTCCTCTGAATGCACCGAGTGCATTGATGATGACTTGCTATTTTAGATGCGTGAGTTTTGTTTTTTTTCAAGGCCACAAATCGCGTCAGATACCAAAAATCCTGTAAAAAAAAGGACAGACATCAGCGGCAATGTCTGTCCAAAAGCGGTAATTTATTGAATATGTATTTAAAATCAATCGCTATATCACCCCCTCACTCCCCGCACCATATCAATCCCTAACGCAAGCTATGCACATAGCGTGTAGCAGGTGGTTCATTGACAGCCGTGGTGGGAGCACGATTGGCAGACGTGCTAAACAACCCACTCAATACAGAACGACTGCGCACGGCCTGCCGCTCCACCACTACGGTAGGATCGGATGGGATCGGATCAGCCGAAGCCAATACTGCGGCAGCAACGGCTTGTGTTGGTGCAGTAGCAGCGGCAACCTCCTCCTGTGCAACCGTCGGTAGAGCTTCTGTGGCCGCAAGTGTTGGATCGAATACAGGCTGCATCGGTGGACAGATTTGCTCAAAAGCCTCCTCACCCTCGCCCAAACGCCCTAACCGCGCCCGTAAGGTCACGGCCAGCATCAATAGCAGCTCATCATCATCTTGATCTTCGGCGAGATCGAGCATTTTGGATTGATAGCTTCGATCCGTCAAAAACCGCTCAATTTGTACAGATTCTTGACAGGCTCGACGCATCAACAGTTTAAAACGACCGAGCTCTTGCAACTGATCACGATTTAACATAGCGCACACTCCTCAAAATCACACACCCCTGTGCCCAGCCACTCACCATAAAACTCATCCTGTTTTATGTGAAACATGGCCAATCAAACCGATCAATGGTCTATTTTGACGCATCAAAAGACTTGATGCACCTGATCAAGCATAAACCGTGCCAAAACTAGTAGGCTGAATTTAGGCTACAATCGCCACGGTGAACAACGACACCAAAACGTCAGAGGGATCAGAGGAACCATCTATGTCAGAAATTGCCAACAGCAAAGCCACTGATGCAGGTATTTTTTTGTGGCTGACCTATCAGGCCATGTGCGACATGGGACTCGATGCTGCGGCGATTTTTGCCAGTGTGAACTT
>JAYXXU010000112.1:0-4977 GCA_036019135.1 Pseudomonadota bacterium
GGTTGAGCTCGATGCCGACGCCAGCCTGACCAGTGTTGATCCCGTGTCTGTTTTGCTACATCAAGCGGCTGACCAAACCATTCCACTGATTCTAAGCGCTACACAACATTGGTCAAAATTTCCAACCACCACTGCTCCATTGCCTGCCCATCTGGTGCGACAGACCTGTCCGATTCCCTTGCTTAAAGGCGCTAGTGGCTTGGTGGTACTGACCCAAGACTGGCGTTTTGCCCGTACACTCAAAGACGATCAACATCAGCTCGAACAAGAGTATATCGTTGATGTCACAGGGCAGCTTCATCCTGACGGTCTCAAACAACTTAGCCAAGCCTTGCGTCAACAATCTACCACTCGATCAAGCTGCAAAGTCAGTTGGCAAAGCGAAAATCGCCTACGCTTTGCGCTCAAAGCCCCGCAAGACCACCAGATTCAGCATCAATGCGCTCAGGTCGGCTTGCAAGTGACAGCGATGCGACGGATTCGGATTGGGGCAGTCTCTATGGGCAAGCTGCCGTTACACCACTGGATGTATCTATCACCCAAACAGCGCTTTTAAGACGCCATGTTTCACCTGCTTTCGTATGCTGCTATCCACCCCCTGAATTAGGACGATCCAATGATCAACAACGACGTACTGCGTAGCATCCGCTACATACTGAATATCAGCGATGCACAACTGACTGAAATAGCCAGCCTAGGCGGAGCAACGATGAGTGAAGCCGATATCGTGCCGATGCTTAAAAAAGACGATGAAGATGGTTTTGTCCATTGCGATGATGACTTAATGGCGGCATTTTTGGATGGGTTGGTATACTTTAAGCGCGGCAAAGACGACAGTCGTCCTACCCCCGCCAATACGCTACCGATGAGCAATAATATCGTGCTCAAAAAACTCCGTGTGGCGTTTGAACTCAAAGAAGATGACATGCATGACATCATGCACAGCGTGGATTTTGCAGTGTCTAAGCCTGAAATGAGCGCCCTGTTCCGCAAGTATGGACATAGTAATTATCGGGAATGTGGCGATCAGTTTTTGCGTAATTTTTTGAAGGGTTTGACCTTGCGGGTGCGGGGCTAAGGTTACCGATAAAGCCAGTGTTGATGCACTGGCTTCGCGGTCTTTAAGACTGAATGCGGTGTGCAACACCTAAAATCGCAGCTAACTCTTTAGATAAATTCCAAATAATTCTCTCATCTTTTGCAGGGGTGGCAAATCTAAAATCTCCATAATGATTCGGATTAGGGGGGTGACTACGAGGCGAGCCAAAATCACTCAAGAAGTACACATCACCCCGTTGTGCAAATATTTGGCGATGGTCACATAACTCTTGTATCACATCAAAATTGTTTGATTCGAGGAAGCTTATAAGTTCATCGTTTGACGTGAATTTTCTCAGGCCATAAAAACCAAGCTGTCGATTTTTATCTCTGGTGGAATAAAAATTGATATAACTATAAAGTCGCTGTGCTAAAAATTTATCAATACTAGACGACACAAAATCGAATAATCGATTGTCCTCAAACTCAAACAGGCTACCGCGTAGGTTATTCACAGCAACACTGCGACCTAAATCGCTTACTGCAAATAACGACCAACCGTCTGGTGGATACATGTCTGGAAAATCTGCACACTCTGCATAATAATCTTCAAGCGCTTCGACACCATAGGAAGAATTCGTTATATGTAGAAAATCCACTCTGGTGGCTCCAGTATCTCCCCCAAATAAACCGAGAAATCGCCGATGATCATTTCTGATCACTACAGGCCATTTTTTTTCAAAAGCCAAGATTTCTGCATTAGCGCATTGCAACCGATCCGTGATCAACGGCAAATAAGCATCGATCCAATCTTGTACGCTACGCATTTTTTTAGCCCTCACGCCGTTGCACCTGCTGCAACCACTGACTAAAGCCATCGGTCGCGGTGGGCTTTTTCAAATGCAAGAAAAGCACCTGATAATCCAGCTCAATCGGCTCAGGATCACGTAACCATTGGCGCAATTGCATCGCAGAAACATGTGCCTGATCCGCGGCCAACTGCGCACCGCCCATATGCTTTAACGCAGTTAACAATGCTCGCAAATCAGCATACGGCTGTCGAAACACCTGCTGGTTCGCTGCGACCAACGCGTCACCTGCTGCATCAATCCACGCTTGCGCTGATGCAAAATTAAAGATCGGCAAATCAGGATAGCGTGCATGTACCGCTGACAACGACCCTGACACAGGAATCGCCAGATGCAATTCACCCGATGGCCGTACCACTCGCAGCAACTCGGGCAAGACCGATACCCCCAGCCAATGCAAGGCAAAGTTACTCACCATGCCATCCAGCATCTCATCTGGCATAGGCAACTCACGCAGATCTGTGCAAATGATCTGGATATTTTCGAGCGAACGTAACGGCTGCAACATCGCCAGCGCCCGATCAACCGCCCAAACGCGAACATGTTGTGCTGCCAGCGCCTTAGCCAATCGCCCTGTCCCACAACCAGCATCCATCCATACCTGATTCGGCGGCACTGTCCCTAGCCGTTGCAATAGCTGGATTGCGGACTGTTGCTGTAGCGGGGTCAACTGATCATAGTGCGTAGCCGCCCGATCAAATCCTTGCCAGATCTCCGTCATGCCAACTCCTGTGTTGCACTATGCGGCTGAAAATAGCCATCAAACCGACACGCATCGCCCAACCATTGATGATCTGGCGGTTGGTCAGCCAACACAGGCGCAAGTTTAGGGCGTTTGACAATCACTCGGGGTGCGGCCTGTCGGGCAGGAACAAGCAATGCCGCGCCATCATCGACCGATGCAGCAAATAAGCGCTGCAAAATCTGCATTTCTTTTTTAACCTGTGGCTGCTTTTTATCTGGCTTTTCGCCTTTTGGAAACATCGGGTCAAGATACACCACGTCCACCGATTGGTGTGGTAGCCATGTCACAGCATCGGCTAAGACCACCTGCATCCGCTGGCTGATTTTGGCCAAATGCGGATTCACCTGCGCCTGCTCTATCGCTGATTGCAATAATGCCCAGACAATAGGATGACGCTCCACCAAGATCACTGACGCGCCTAATCGTGCCAGTAGCAGCCCATCGTGCCCCAATCCTGCGGTCGCATCAATCAGTTGGGGTTGCGTCTCTATCTGGCAAGCACGCGCCGCCAGTTCAGTTTTGATGGTGGCACGCTTCAAGCGGGGCAACTGCCCTAACCAATCAGGCTGCATCCGCATCCCATCCGCTGCCAACCATAACCCCTGCTGATCCAGCAATAACGCCAACTCTGGCGCGGCACGCAAATCTTTGGCTCGCAATGGTTCAGCATGTTGCTCAACTGCCAACTGAATCGACTGATCGGCCAGCCGTGCTTGCCAATCTAAGGCTTGCGCATGATATGGGGCATGCACCCAAAATGGGAGTGACTGCATCTACCAGAGCGTCCAACCAGTCCAAACAAACACCAAAATCACCACACCCGAGATAATCCGATACCACGCAAATACGGATAGGTCATGCTTAGCCACATAACGTACCAGCACACGAATCAATATTAAAGCAGAGACAAAAGATACCAGCGTCCCGACAGCTAATACTGCCAAATCTTGCTGGCTTTGTAGTACCCCACGACTTTCATACAGATCTAACAGCGCCGCGCCAATAATGACGGGAATCCCCAAAAAAAATGAAAACTCGGTAGCATTTTTGCGCGAGAGGCCAACCACCATCCCACCAACAATCGTTGCCCCCGCACGCGAGGTACCTGGGATTAATGATAAACACTGCAACAACCCAATCTGAATCGACTGCTTAATCGAAATCTGCTCAATCTCTTGCGCAGTAATCGGCTGTGGGTGTTTTTCGACCCATAAAATAATCAACCCACCGACAATCAATCCAATTGCAACTGTCACATTATTAAAGAGCGCCTCTTTAACCCAACTGCCTATAGTAAATCCCACAATCACAATCGGAATCGATGCAGCAAGCAAGCCAATGGCCAGACGCAAGCCCTCTGGCTCGCGCCGCAATGCACCCCAAAACGCTCCCCATAGCTTATGCCAATATTCGTAAATGACCGCCGCAATAGCCCCCATCTGAATCACCACGGCAAAGGTGTTGCGCTTTTCGAGTGTCCAAAAGTCCATCATTTCACCTGCCACAATCAAGTGACCCGTGCTAGAGATCGGTAAAAACTCCGTAATCCCCTCAATGATACCCATGATAATGGCTTGTAAAAACAGCCAAATGTCCATGTACTACTCCGATGACCCTTGCCGAAAAATTGATGTCAAATCATGCTTAAATCGGACGCCCCTGATCGGCGATTTTTTTCCATGCATCATCCCGCAGATACACAGGCAATGCGTCTGCGGCGGATACGGTTTGGCCTGCCTGTAGTGCAGCCCAACCCAGTTGGGCAATCTCAATCGCTGTTGGCATAATTTTGGGGTGCATATTCGACCACTCTTGTGCACCAGCGACAGGATGTAGCAACTGCGCACCACTGCCGACCACAGCAATCTCAGCACGCTCTGGCCAACTCTCAGGCCATTGCACCTCAGCATAACCCGCCAACTGCTCAACCCCAACCAACTGCATTAGCCCAGCATCGATCTGATAGGCCGCCGCATATAGCTCACTCATGCGGGCATCCAACACCGCCATCACCTGCTCACAGGCCAATTGACGATACGCTGCCTGTGCTACCGCTTGTAAGGTAGAGACGGCAATGACAGGCAAGTCATTCGCCCATGCCAAGCCTTGGGTGACAGCCGCATTAATCCGCACACCACTAAATGAACCAGGCCCGCGACTAAAGGCAATCGCCTGTAAAGCAGAGAGCGGTTGCCCCACTTCTGCCAACACTTGATCAATCATCGGCAACAGCACACGAGTTTGCTCGCGTGGGCGGGTATCTTGTCGAAAGGCCAACACTTGGCCAGCCGCATACAATGCCACTGAACATTGATCATTGGCAGT
>JAYXXU010000113.1:0-8926 GCA_036019135.1 Pseudomonadota bacterium
GATCCGCGACGCGCTGAGCTAGAGGGACAAGCTGAATTTAGAGCAGATCGTGAAACCTATGAATGGCGTCAGGAGATCATCCAACGCTTTGCAAATTGGTTAAACAACCTGCTCAAGAAAAAATTTAAGCAGCAAGATGCGGATTTTGGCAAACCCGAACATCAAGAGTGGCAACGAGACATTGAAGCCGAAATCAAGCGGACTGAGCGTGAAGGCAAAGAGGTGTTCCAATGAACAATCAACCCGAACTGATTGGCTATTTGGTGTTTAAGCGCCTCAGCATCCAACACGCCAATGCCATTTCTAGCCCGATCACCTATGGCTTCCCTGCGGTTACCGCTTTTCTGGGTGCATGTCATGCGCTGTCCAGACGTTTGGCGGAACATCCAAAACTGAATCCTTTTTCGCTAAGGGGTGTATTGATTGCCTGTCATGACTGTCAGCCACTGGTATATCGAGAATCGGCCTATCGGGACTATAGCTTTAATCAAACTCGTAACCCAATTGGCAAAGATGGCGCAACCGCTGCGATCATTGAAGAAGGTAAATGTCATTTGACGGTGAGCTTGGCAGTTGAAGTCTATAGTCACGATGTTTTGCTTGACGATAGCGAACATGAACTGAATGGTTTACTCAGAAAGCAAGTGACGCAATGGGTTCAGCAACAGCGTATTGCAGGCGGCAGTGTCCAGCCGCTGCCTGACAATCAAGCTGCCAAGTTTTATCCCGCCAGTAAAGTGGACGAGATTAAGCGGGCAATCATGCCAGCTTTTGTCCTAATGGATGCCAGAGATGCACTGATCGACATCACGCAACACCTACAACAGACCAATCCAGATGCGACGGCGCTGGATGCACTGATTGAAACCTGCACCCTACACCACATTCCAGAAACGGTGAAGGATCAGGTGACATGGAAAACCACGTCGGTCAAAACAGGACGGGGCTGGTTAGTGCCGATTCCTGTCGGCTATCAAGGCATTAGTGAGGAATTTGAGGCGGGGCAATTAGCACACTGCCGAAACCCTGAGTATCCCAGCCAATATGTCGAGACGATCTACAGCTTAGGGCAGTGGGTGTTTCCCCATCGGATTGACGATATCGCCAAGGCATTTTGGCAGTACCAGCATGACCCTGAACAAGCCCTGTATTTAACCGTACAACCTTAAGCACCACACCACCACAAGGAGTATCAACATGTCTAAGGTAAAATCAGAACTCACCACCGCAACCGTTCTGGCATTTGAGCGTAATTTGGATATATCAGATGCCTTTTTTTGGCAAACAGACAGTCAAGCTGAGCAGCAACAACTGACTCCGATTGCAATCAATGAAAAGTCTGTTCGTGGAACCATTAGCAATCGGCTAAAAAATGCGATCAGCAACGATCCTGTTAAGTTGGATGCTGAGATTGAAAAAGCCAATTTACAAACCGTCGATAGCGCAGCACTGGATGCAGCGAACGATACGCTGGTCGTGAAATGGACGTGCAAAGTATTACCATTTACGGGCAAGCCGAATGTCTGTAACAACCAAGACTATCAAACCAAAGTGCTTGAGGTGGTCGCAAGTTATAAACATGCACTCGGTCTGCGTGAGCTTGCGAAGCGCTATGCGATGAATATCGCCAATGCACGTTGGTTATGGCGTAATCGTATTGGTGCTGAATTTATCCAACTGACGATTAGCAACAAAAACGAAAGCGTCAAGATCAAAAATGCGCGTGACCTCAGTCTGAATGATTTTAATGCCGATTCCGCTGAGATTCAGACGATTACTAAATGGATCGAGCAGGGTTTAACGGGTGAAGTGTTTACCGTGCTGTCGATTGAAGCGCATGCAATTGTTGGTTATGGTCAAGAGGTGTATCCATCGCAAGAGTTGGTATTGGACACCGGTAAAAAGAAAAGCAAGGTGCTGTATCAGATTAACAATATTGCTGGTATGCACTCGCAAAAGATTAGTAATGCGATCCGCACCATTGACACTTGGTATACTGGCGCTCAGTTTCCGATAGCGATTGAGCCTTACGGTGCAGTCACAACCTTGGGCAAAGCGTTTAGACAACCCAAGCAAAAAGAAGATTTTTATTCACTGTTTGATGCTTGGGTGCTGAAAGGCGAACAGCCTTCACCTGAAAATCAGCATTATGTGATGGGTGTTCTAATTCGCGGTGGTGTGTTCGGTGCAAGTGGTAAGGAGTAGTCATGAAATACTACCAAGAGCTTACCCTGATTCCGCAGGATGAAGACTGGTCACCTTACCTGATGTGGAGTCAACTCTATATCCAATTGCACCTTGCTTTTGTTGAGCATAAAGATGCTCAGGAGCAAGTACCATATGGGGTGAGTTTTCCGCAGTATCGGTTGGATTATAAGGCTGATCGGACGTTTATGACGCTGGGGGCGAAGCTTCGTATCTTTGCCCACACCGCAGAACAGTTGGAGCAGTTGAATATGCCAAAATGGCTTGATCGACTGTTGGACTATGTGCATGTGACCCGCGTTCAAGCTGTGCCGCAAGATAAAGTGATCGGTTATCTTACGGTGTCGCGCAACCGCATGAAACCATTTCACCCTAAACGTAATGCTTCCTATGCAGCGCGTCGAGGGATGAGTGAATCAGCTGCGCATCAGCATTTTATTGAGAGTAGTCGCTTAAAGCCATTACCTTTTATTACGCTGAAAAGCCTAACGAATGGGCAGGTTTTTTCACTAAACATTGATCAAAAACCCGCCGACGAGGCGTGTCAGGGAATGTTTAGTACCTTTGGGTTCAGTGCTACCAGCACGGTTCCGCACTGGAAAAGTTAACCCAAAATACCCTTTATTTTGGGCGCTCTTTAAAAGCTTATTGATATCAATGTGTTGCAATATGGTCTAAAACCATTGGTCTAAATGCCAAATTCGGTTCTAACTCTATGTTGCAACATGTTTTTTTGCTATATCATCATTGTGATCCGCCACATAGGCGGCTTAGAAAACAGCGAAAGCCGCCGAGCTTGTCCATTTGGTGTGATCCGCCACATAGGCGGCTTAGAAAAGCAAAGCAAAGCTTTGCCCGTCATGCCGCGTCGTGATCCGCCACATAGGCGGCTTAGAAAGTTGGCCGACTTTACTTCTTCAGTGCATTCGCGTGATCCGCCACATAGGCGGCTTAGAAATACTGAATATCGCCACCCGTGGTGAAGATGACGTGATCCGCCACATAGGCGGCTTAGAAAATTCCAAGCCTAGCCACAACCCCAACTTACTTGTGATCCGCCACATAGGCGGCTTAGAAATGTACTTTCTTGGGTACAGGCGGGGAGTTGGAGTGATCCGCCACATAGGCGGCTTAGAAATGAATGGGCGGTTCGTGTCACTCAATAACCCAGTGATCCGCCACATAGGCGGCTTAGAAAGTAGCCCCAACAAACAACCTGACCCGCCTAGTGTGATCCGCCACATAGGCGGCTTAGAAAAGCGACAGAATGTCCGTTTAAGTAGTGCGCTCGTGATCCGCCACATAGGCGGCTTAGAAACAAATCCTCCGCCATCGCGGTTTTCCATGTTCGTGATCCGCCACATAGGCGGCTTAGAAAGCCGTGTCGTAAACGGCATGGATCGGGCGGGGGTGATCCGCCACATAGGCGGCTTAGAAAGACTCGTGGGACTTGGTTGTTGATGCGGCTGGGTGATCCGCCACATAGGCGGCTTAGAAATCTTTAAGTCTATTAAATGTCGGCTGCTCATTGTGATCCGCCACATAGGCGGCTTAGAAAAACTCACTATTGAGACGAGCATGAGCGAAAAAGTGATCCGCCACATAGGCGGCTTAGAAAAGATGGTGAAGCAATTCAGGATGCAAACGGTCGTGATCCGCCACATAGGCGGCTTAGAAATCTGATGGGGAACGGCATCAAAGACCAGTTGAGTGATCCGCCAGATAGGCGGCTTAGAAATGACGCTGACAAGCTCCCCGCCTGAACTTCGGGTGATCCGCCACATAGGCGGCTTAGAAATGATACTGTTGATAAAAATAAACAAAGCAAGCGTGATCCGCCACATAGGCGGCTTAGAAAAATGTCCTGAAGGCGAAGGCGAAGGCGTGATCCGCCACATAGGCGGCTTAGAAAAATCTGTTGCCCTAAATGCGCATGGCTCACTGGTGATCCGCCACATAGGCGGCTTAGAAATTTTCAGAGCCTTCATCATCGCGCCGTCAGTGGTGATCCGCCACATAGGCGGCTTAGAAAATCCATCACAATAGTAGATGTCTAACTTTGCAGTGAACCGCCACATAGGCGGCTTAGAAATAGCGTCGGTGGTGATTATGACGGCATCCCTTGTGAACCGCCACATAGGCGGCTTAGAAAATTAGCCTGATCCTGTTAGTGACCAACACACAGTGAACCGCCACATAGGCGGCTTAGAAATTGAGAATATTCAGGTCGCCAAACCTGTTACCGTGAACCGCCACATAGGCGGCTTAAAGAAGCCCCACTTTTCAGCAGGGCTTCGCTTGCGTGATCAGTTAGTCATTTGATTTGCCATGAAGCTGCCAGTAGCGTAGGCGTTCATAGTTGTCGGCATTCCAAGGGTAGTAGTTGATGTAGTTGTGTGGGATATGAATGCCAGCGTGTCGCGCTATCGTGGTTGCGTCAACTGATCCTGAGATGAAGTGTTCATGCACCGATGCAGCGGCGTGCGGGTTCATACCCTTAATCCCTGCGTGATAGTGCGCCCACCATGAGCGCAAGAAGTGCATGTTTACCACAAAGCGGCGTAATAGCTCTTGGTCGATCACTGGGGCGGTTTGGACGTGGGGTTGTGGCTGAGGTTGGATCTTGACTGAATGTGAACCGCCACATAGGCGGCTTAGAAAACCGTGACGCGGCCTTTGCTGATGACATTAAGGTGAACCGCCACATAGGCGGCTTAGAAAATGTGGCCTATCCAACCACTCAATCCATTCGTGTGATCCGCCACATAGGCGGCTTAAAGAAGCCCCACTTTTCAGCAGGGCTTCCTTCACATGGTCAGTTAGTCATTCGATTTGCCATGAATTTCCCAGTAGCGTAGGCGTTCATAGTTGTCGGCGTTCCAAGGGTAGTAGTTGATGTAGTTGTGTGGGATGTGAATGCCAGCGTGTCGCGCTATCGTGGTTGCATCTACTGATCCTGAGATGAAGTGTTCATGCACTGATGCAGCGGCATGTGGGTTGATGCCTTTAATCCCTGCATGGTAGTGCGCCCACCATGAGCGCAAGAAGTGCATGTTTACCACAAAACGGCGTAATAGCTCTTGGTCGATCACGGGTGCAGTTTGGACGTGGGGTTGTGGCTGCGGTTGGATCTTGGTTTTCAGCACCATACTGGTGAGGTATCGCTTGGAGTCTTCAAAGTGGATTGACAGTAGTTCTTGATAAGAGTGAATGTTGAAATGGTTGTTGTGGCGTGTCCACATTTCACCCCGCGCTCTGGGTGAGCCACCGCATCGAGCTGCTACAATTTGCTGTAGTTCGTTCTTTTGCGCAGTGGTTACCACTGTAAGTTTGTTAATCGCTTGGCCTTTTGTCCAGTAGTCCCAGAGTACGTCGTCGCACTCGTTTTGGTACATGATGACTTTGGCACGGGTTTCGGGGTTGGGGATTTTGTTCGGGCTGATTGAGTAGAGCCATGCTGCGAGCTTTCGAATCGGTAGACAAATGTAAGAACGGTTCTGATCGCCATTAGAAACCTGAGTTACGATTTCCATAACTGAGGTGCTGAAACGTTGTTTTATCTTCGTGAACTGTGAGTTCCACGCTAAGCCCATGCCTTCGACGATAGGGCGCATAGGTGTGTAGGGCTGGCCATTGTGTTCGATGATGAACAGTTCCGTACCGTGAAACGGCACAGTGATTTGTGCTAGACTAGTCATGTCTGCTTTCCTCGCTAGGTGGTGGATAGAAGCCCCGCTTGCCGTCCAAAGTTTGCGGGGCTTTTTATTGGGCTGAAATGATGACATCAAAGTAATGTCATTGACAATAATTTATTACGCCACTAATCTTGTGTCAACAATTTTTTTAGCGAGTATTCCTCATGATTGGCAAGACTAGAACCCAAAACCAAGATGATTGGAAGCGAACACAAGTTCGCATGCCAAAGGAGCAGTATGATGACCTTGTTGCATATGCTGAGAGCAAAGATATATCACTCAACACCGCAATGATTGAGTTGATGGATCATGGTTTAAAATTTGCAGAAAGTAGTGTTCATCCAGAAGATATAGACATTAGATTTATAAAATTAGCTAATGGAAAAAAGAGACTAGTATATGGGAAACTGCTGAAAGCTTTTGATCTTGATTATAGTCAAGATTTAACATCATTAAAATTTGATATAGAGCTTTCACTAAAGCATCTATATAATTCATCACTGTTTAAAAGATTGGCTTTTTTTAATAAAAATGTATTTGTTTATCAGGGAGATAATCATCTTGATATTGTAGATGATGGAAAAGGTAGTTTGAATTGGCTTAGGGTTGAGGATCATTTTGTAAGGGATGAGACGCTTTATAGGGTGACAGACTGAATCAGGTCGCCAATCCTGTCACCCGATTTTGCGGGTGCATGACCAGAATAGGTCAGGGATGCAGCGTTGTCAATGATAACCCGCACCCCTCCAAATCCCATCTCTCCAACCGCTTACCCTTAATGCAGACAAAACCTGCATTAAGGCGTGATCATGACCTCCATTGCTCTATTCGGCGAACCTGCCACCATCGACACCCCCCAAGATACCCTCGAGCAACAGGCTCAAACCACAGGCGAAGCCGTTCAAAACCTCACGCCAGCCCAGCTTGAGGCTGGTAACTTTAAGCAAGGCCATATCAAACTATTTCGAGTTGATTTCACTATTCGCACGCCGCGCGGCCATTATGGTGATTATTTAAAGTTATTCGGTGCTAAAAGCGTTGCCTGCAAAATTTCGCCATATACCCACATCGCGTACCCAACCACTCAATCTATTCGTCAAGGCTCACTGTATGGCCAGTCTGACCCAGTTCCAGCGCTATTTGGTCTGCGCCGTGACATGGACACCGTGTTTGCTGTCAGTGTTGGGCTGTCTGATCGACCCGACATGGGCAAGCGTTGGGTGCTGGTGATTGGTGCAGACGATGCAACGGACGCACGCAGTATCGTCAACATGGTTCTGCAAGATTGTGTACGTCATCCTTCAGCTATTAGCGTTGAGAGCGACCAGGGCTACTGGTATCTGCACGAATCGCTTGAGTTAGAGCCAGCGCTGCTGAAAAGCTGGCTGAACGATGGTTTGCCCAACCCTGAGCATCTGTTGAAATCTGAAAGCCTACTTGCCAATCTGTTTGCCTATCAGCAGGGTTTACCGATTGATACCGCTTGGCAGCATGACCCAGAGCGCACCGCCAGAAATGCGCGATATCTGGCCTGTGCCTACGATGGTATTGGGCAAATGACAGAAGCCTTGGCACTCGATGAAGCCCAAGACATGACAGAAGGTGAGGGCGTATCTGGCGTGGCAATGGATGCACTTGCTGCACCGTACAAACGGCTAGAGCAAGTGCTGAATCGCTTGCTGCTACCAGCAATGCGCTCAGTGGCTGGTGATCTACAAATTAGCGACAACGTACAACTGACCCAGCCCAAGCGATTAGCAGGCGTGTTGCAGATTGCCGCATTGTTCGCGCTAAGCGATGGGCAGACCATCACTATTTGGTTCCACAACATAGATGCAACGCCCGCCAAGCTCAGTCCTGATGATCCAATGACCGCGTGGAAGTGGCTACTCAACAAAAAGAATATCACCGTGCTGGTTGCGCCAGAAGGTGGCAAAGACCTTGGCATCCGTGAGATTGCCACTCGAATCATGCGAATGGCCAACAAGAACTCAATCTCGTTTTTAAAAGCCCAAGCAAAGCGTACCGACTTGGAGCAGCAGCTCACGTCGCTAGACGAACAAATCCTGCAAGGCCAGCAAGTCTTATCGAGTCTCGATGCTGAAATCGCCGAACTTGAAGGCAAAGAGGCTGATCAAGCGCAGCCTGATTTAGACCCACAGGTAGACGTGACGCAAGCTGCTAATACGATCTCATCTGACGTATCAACAGCCCTTCCTACTGACGTAGAACAGACCGCTATCGACCCAATCGCAGCAGACGATATCAGCACACCAGACCGCGAGTTTTTACAGTCGGTGATGGATGGTGTGGCAATGGACGGCACGCCTGTGGACGCCAAAGCGCATGAAGCAGCCACCTCACCCCACAATGATCTACCAGAGCCAACTGACCAACAGAAAAAGGCGGGCATGTACCAGATGGGGGAGTTCAGCATCTCTGGCCTGACCATCAAGATCGAAAATCCTGAAGGCTCAGTGCGCTCAGGCGTGACAGCAGATGGGGTGGCATGGGAAACCCAGCTACAGCACCACTATGGCTATATCACATCCACCAAAGGCGCTGACGGTGATGAAGTAGATGTATTCGTCAAAGTCGGCACACCTGATGATTTTAATGGCGATGTATATGTGATCGATCAGATTGACCCAATCGACCAAGAGTTCGATGAGCATAAAGTGGTGATTGGTGCAGACAGTGAGGATGAGGCCAAAGCAGTTTATCTGTCCAATTACGATGCGGGTTGGACGGGACTTGGTGCGATCACCACCATGAGTTGGGATGAATTCACGGCATGGGTGAGTAGTGATTCGACACATGAATCTGTTGCATTAGATGAGGCGAATGATGATGAGCCGACCTTGCCCAGTAGTGCTGGTATTGACTCAATGGAAAAGGCCAAGGCGTATTGGAAGCAGCATTTTGCCAACAAGACCCTAAAGTTTATGGTACATACCAAAGATAAAACAGGTCAGCCTATCCAAGTGCCAATCACCGTCTATTTTGATCCAGCAAATAATCATGCC
>JAYXXU010000114.1:0-33857 GCA_036019135.1 Pseudomonadota bacterium
TTGCACGGCTGAAGCAGTTTAGAGCCATTGCCACGAGATACGATAAACTGAAACGTAATTTCGTCAGTCTGGTGGCATTAGCATGTGCCTTCATCTGGTTGCCAATGTGAAACGTCAACAGACCCTAATCTTTGATGTCATTAATCTGCCAAGAATAGGTTTTATTAAATTCCCCAATCTGACGCTTAAACACCTGCCCAGATACAGGCGGATTTTTATAGCTCATGACAAACACACAGGTGTAAATCGCCCAAGGCTCATAGTCTCGATTCGGTCTGACCCGTTCTAGCTGTTCCATCGGTGTCAACGCCAATGTAAAAATGACCCCCTAGCGCCAGTTTAAAATTGACCCCCCTAGGTCAAACTAGCGGCTTTTTGAGCCGCTGTTATGCTGACTCAGGAGCTCATTGTGGAGATTCACGTCATGTCCCGTCAGGGACACAGCGTTAAAGCGATTGCCCGCCATCTTGGCGTATCGCGTAACACCGTGCGTAAATACTTGCGTGATCGCAGCTTAACCACTCAGTACGCAACACGTGCGCCAAGACCGAGTAAGCTTGACCCCTTCAAGGATTATTTAATCGAGCGTCAAACGGCAGCAAGACCCCACTGGATTCCTGCCACTGTGTTACTGCGTGAGATTCAGGCGCTCGGTTATGGCGGCGGGATTAGCACACTCAAGGTGTTTTTAGCACCCCATCGTCAAACGGTGATTGACCCTGTGGTTCGATTTGAAACCCCAGCAGGCCACCAACTACAGGTCGATTTCACCACCATTCGCCGTGGTCAACAGCCCCTCAAGGCCTTCGTCGCAACATTGGGCTACAGCCGTGCAACCTATGTCCGTTTCTCATTACGCGAGGATAGTCAAGCATGGCTAGCGGGCATCCGCGAGGCGTTTGTGTTCTTCGGTGGTGTGCCACATGAGCTGTTATTTGATAACGCCAAGGCGTTAATGTTGCAGCGTGATGCCTAT
Organism: Pseudomonadota bacterium; assembly: GCA_036019135.1. Taxonomy (GTDB): domain Bacteria; phylum Pseudomonadota; class Gammaproteobacteria; order Pseudomonadales; family Moraxellaceae; genus JAYXXU01. The sequence continues at coordinate 977 of JAYXXU010000114.1, forward strand.
GGTGAAGGTCGTCATCGTTGGCATCCAGCCTTACTGGAGTTAGCCGATCAATTTGGTTTTAAGCCACGGGCTTGTCGCCCCTATCGGGCACGTACCAAAGGCAAGGTCGAACGGTTTAATGGGTATCTCAAGGGTAGCTTCGTCACACCACTGGCAGCAACGCTCAAGAGTGCAGGTTTGTTGTTAGATGTGGATACGGCAAATGCACATATTGGTCGATGGCTACAAGAGATTGCCCATCAGCGTATTCATGGCACAACAGGGGTGACACCGGAGTCGCGTTTACAACACGAACGCCATGCCTTCTTGCCGTTGCCGATACAGATGCCGTCACATATGACCACAGTAGAGGGTTCAACAGCCCTCATGACACGTCAGATGATCAGCGCATCGCCATCTGTATGTGCCATGCCGTATGAGAGTCTGCAACATCCGCTATCGGTATACGATGCATTGTTGTGGTCAGCGTTGGAGTCCTCACGATGAATCTGCAATATGAGCGTATTGCGCAGCAAGGTCAGGCACTTCAGTTGGACACGCTGGTGACGGCATGGCCTGATATTGCGGCGCAAGCCATCCAGCAGGAGTCTAGCCTTGCTGACTTTCTGGAGCGACTGTTGGCCTGTGAGCTCGACGCAAGGCGCGAGCGATCCCGTAGTATGCTGCTGAAGATGGCAACCTTACCTGCCGTGAAGACGCTGGAGCAGTATGATTTTAAATTCGCGTCTGGTGCACCGCGTGCGCAGCTACAGGAGTTGGCAGGCTTGGCGTTTGTTGAGCGTGCTGAGAACATCGTGCTATTAGGGCCAAGTGGTGTGGGTAAAACGCATTTGGCAACGGCATTGGCTTATCGTGCCGCTATGGCAGGTATTAAGACACGATTTATCTCGGCAGCAGACTTGATGCTGCAATTGGCCGCAGCCCACCATCAGGGTCGGATGAAGCAGTTCTATGCCCGTGTGGTGCTCAGTCCACGGTTGTTGGTGATTGATGAGATTGGTTATCTGCCGTTTGGTCGGGAGGAGGCCAGTCTGTTCTTTAATGTGATCGCCAAACGCTACGAGCGTGGCAGTGTGATTCTGACCAGTAATTTACCGTTCACCCAGTGGGCATCCACCTTTGCCGATGATCAGACACTGACAGCGGCCATGTTGGATCGCTTGCTGCACCATGCCCATATTGTGCAAATCAGTGGTGATAGTTATCGGCTCAAAGATAAGCTTAAGGCGGGTACTGCACCACGTTCGCCAATCAACACTTCCCACTAACCCAAACGATCAAAGGGGGTCAGTTTTAAATTGGCGTTCACGAGGTAAAAGGGGTCAGTTTTAAGTTGGCGTTGACACATCGGGTTAGTGCGCTCACACTCTTCAACCTCAACATGCAAATTGTCGGTCTTAAAGTTGGTATAAGTTTTAAAGGCTGATTTAATGTCCTCACCGCTCGGTGGATTGCCTTTGTATGAGCAGCCAGAAAGCAGCAATACGCAGAACACAGCCACAGTTTTTTTCATATTCAGATCCCTGATCGCGCTGGTGACTTGGATGGTTACTTAGACTTCATGACGATGTATCCAATCACAGCAATCATGATCACACCGCCAATCACTTGACCCACCACAGGAAACATCACAGCGGGCCAGACGACCCCTTGACCAAGGTTGTATGCAAAGCTTTTATCGTTGTAATAACCCCAGAAGTGCTGATAAACCGCGAACAGCAAACCAATGGATGCGTATATTCCGACCAGTATGAGTTTAATTTGTGTGGCACTCATCCATGTTTCCCCCCCTGCAAACATCCCAACGACCAACCAAATCGTAATTACACCAATCAAGAACGGTAGGTTGATCACCCAAATCAAAGCACCAAACACAAGCCAAGCCAGAGCGCAGACAAGTGCCAAACCCACTAAAAACTTAATCATGGGATGCCAATGCCAAAACGATGAAGTGGAATTTATTCATCAAGATACATTTCAGATTAACCATCAATGTTAGGTCAGCACTGCAACTACAAGCAGGATCAACACAGGCTCAGAAACGCTTAATTCTTGCACTCTTGTACAACACGTCTTGCGTCAGCTCTAAACTCGTCTGTGGTGCTGTCACCATAAGTGTTGAGCATAAATTCCCGAGTGCCATATTTATCGGTGAGCTTGTCAAAGGTGCATTCACAACTACTCACCGCCCGACCCGAGTTGACACACTCACCAACGAAGTGGCTTTTTTCTTTGCTCATACAAGCGGTGACCGCAAGCGCAGCAGTCAATACAGCGATGGTGTGTAAAATTCGCATGGTTAGATCTCTTTTATTCCGAATTAGGATTATTCTGAATTAGAATAAAATAGTCAATCGTATTGTCCCAGCATCATTCAATCAGTACGTCGTATTTTGACGCTCTAACTGAGTTTTGAGGACAGGCCAACACTGAAGCCAGACCCAGCGAACCACTCTCAATGTGATCGCTGGGCTGTCGGCTTGTTTTATCTAAAAAAACCTAAAATGGTATTATCCCCAGACAGGATAACACTAGCAGCCTAATTAAGTTTGGCTGGACATGTGTTGAAAACCATTCATCAAGATCGTTATGGCCGACTGATTGGCGAGATGGTGAAATTGCGTAAGGACAAGAAAATGACGCAAACCCAACTGGCGCAGCAGCTGGGCAAACCACAGTCTTATGTCGCAAAGATTGAAACACTAGAGCGCAAGTTGGATATTGTCGAGTTTGTTGATTGGTGCAACGCGATTGGACAAAGTCCATCTGAATTGTTGCGAGCGCAGCTTGAGGCTGAATAAGTTGCATTTATAAGCCTTGACCTATAAAAGGTTTTAGCTTATATTTGGTGTGTTGCCAATCAGAGTAATGTCATGTGGTCTGTAATACTCGAACAAGAGTTCGAAGATTGGCTGAATAGTTTAGCCGAAGACGAACAAGACAGTGTTGTAGCGGTTTTGGTCGTATTGCAGCAGCAAGGCCCACGTCTCGGTCGCCCCTACGTTGACACCCTGAAAGGGACGCACTTGCCTAACCTCAAAGAACTGCGTATTCAACACAGAGGGTTGCCATACCGCGCTTTCTTTGCCTTTGATCCTGCACGACAAGCGATTGTGTTGTGTGCCGGTAATAAACGTGGTGATAAACGCTTTTATGAGCGCATGATCCCTTGGGCTGAAGCGATTTATGCACGGCACTTGGCGCAACTGGAGGAACAGTAAAGATGGCAAAGCAACTGAATGATTGGATGGCCGCTCAACCCCTAGAGCGTCAAAGTAAAATCTTGGCGAAGGCTGATCAAATTCAAGCCTCTATCCGTCTGGCAGAACTACGCAAGCAACAAGCCGTCACACAAGCTGAGTTGGCGGAGCGGATGTGTGTTTCTCAAGCGAGTATCTCGCAACTCGAAAACCAAGCAGACGTACAGCTATCCACCCTAATGCGCTACGTCCGTGCGCTTGGTGGTCAACTGCGTATCGAAGTCGATATGCCAGACGGCACACATCAGAGTCTCACGATCTGATCACCTATTCGAAATAGCTTAACGTGCTTTAAATTCCGTTTCCTGACACGACCCCACCTAAGGGGTATGCGTCTTCACATAGTCCCTCAACACCTGATTGATCCGCGTCTGCCAACCTTTGCCACCTGCCTTAAAGGTTGCCAACACATCTGCATCCAAGCGCATTGTGGTCGCGACTTTAGGTCGATCCGATACCGGACGACCGACGGTACGGCCAACCGTCTTGTTGCCAACCTTCATCACTGCACCTGCCCAGTCCGCCTCTGTCGTGGCTGGATTGTCCTGATCAAACGCAATCTCTTCGTCTGTCATTGCAGCCACCCTTACCCAATCGGTCAGATCAACTGGGGTAGCTGCGCCAAAAGTATTTTTACTCATGCTTGCCCGCCTTACGAATTGAAATGATATGGTCGCACTGATTACAGGCAGTATGAACCATCATCACCACGAGAGCCCCAAAAGACAATTCAGCGCAACCCCTCATCTTCCACTACGCCCCTTTAATTGCCCTGTACAGCGTCGCATGATGACAGTTGAGGATTCGTGCCGTCTCACGCACCGAAGTGCCCTCAGCAATCAAACGCTGCCCTAGGTTGATCTGTTCTGGGGTCAGCTTAGGTGGTCGGCCAAACCGCACGCCTTTTTGTTTAGCAGATACCCGACCGGCATGGGTACGCTCAGCAATCAACGACCGTTCAAACTCGGCAATACCCGCAAAGATGGTTAGTACCATTTTGCCAGACGGTGACGTGGTATCTGCCCACGGCTCGGCCAACGACCGTAGCCCCACCCCTGCCCGACTAAGCAACTCCGAAATCTCTAGCAAGTCCTGTGTCGAACGCGCTAACCGATCCAATCGCGTCACCACCAGCACATCGCCTTCACGCACATGATCGAGTAACCGATTCAGTTCTGGTCGCTGTCGTTGTGCACCGGACAACTTCTCCTCATAGATCCGTTGGCACTCGACCGCCCGCAGCGCACTACGCTGCTGGTCGAGATGTTGATCATCGGTTGATACCCGTGCATAACCAATCAGCATCGAAAAATCCTCATGTGCGCCGATATGCCCTGACACACCCTGTTTGGGCTGTCGCAAAACTGTATCGTAATAGTACACTTTCGCACCGTAGTTTTGCGACATCAAAAACTGAGGATTTGCGGTGATTTTGGATTTGTCGCATAACTTACAATTTATGCGACAAACGGTGCAGTAATAGCAGCACCTCTGAAACCTATTCGCTTACAGAAAGTTTAACCCTGTTAATGAGACAGTGTGGCCTGTTGCTTGGGAACCAAGAGCAATCCTTGAGCCACAACTCGGTCGGCATCAGAAAAACAGGCTCACCCCACATCAGGAATGTCGTATTTTTGCTGGACAGTTTGTCGTATTTTTGCAAGAATAAATCTTGATTTTTTAGTGTCCTAAAGGACTCTTCAGATGACCATTAAACGCCGGATACAAACACGTCTACAACGCTCGAAGCGGTACGTGTTTACCCGTGATGACTTCAGCGACTTGGCCGGATACGATCAAGTCGGACGTGTGTTACGTGAATTGGTGAAAGACGGTGCATTGCTCAAGATTGGCTACGGTCTGTATACCAAAGCCAAGCGCAACAGCATTACAGGCAATCTGATGCCAGCCTGTCCCGCTGGATCAGATGCCGTAATCTTAGAAGCACTCGACCGTCTTAAAGTTGACTATCTGTTGGATGACAGCACCACCCGTTACCTCAGTGGACAATCCACCCAGATCCCAGCCTTCACCAAACTGCATGTATCTGGACGGTTTAGCAGACGTCTGGCAGTCGGTAGTAGTCAATTGAATGCTTAAGCTCACAGAACGTTTTGCTGAAGTTGCCGACGCTCTCGGTATTGGTGCAACCTCAATTGTCGAAAAAGACTATTACGTGGTCGAGCTACTGGCGTTATTGCACCCTTTACGCTTTGACTCACATCAATTGGTCTTCGCCGGTGGAACTGCACTGGCAAAAGCAGGAATCCGCCTAAACCGAATGTCGGAAGATGTGGATATTAAGCTGATTCCGAACCATATGTTTTTAGCCAAAAGTAGAACTCAGCGCAAAGCCATTAGACGTCAGGTGGTACAAGCGATTCAACACGCGATTGAGCAGTCAGTATTGTTTTCCTTCGATCCTGCCGAACCACACACCTACCTCGATGAATATCGCTATGCGGAGATACCCATTCGCTACCCACAAGCTTTTGCCCAAAGCCCTTGCCTTCGACCCTTTATCAAGCTGGAACTCATTGAGTCCGCACTGATCGAACCCGCCGAGCCACGTTCAGTCTCATCACTGATATTTGATCTGACTCAATTCGGCACACAACTGACTGACTTTCCAGCTGTTACCGTGCGTAGCACATTGGTTGAAAAAATTGTCTCGATGCTACGGCGAACCGCAGCAGTGGCGAGAAACAGCGAACGCTCAGATGATCCAGCACTGGTTCGTCACGTGTATGATCACTTCAGAATTACGCAAGCTTTTGATTTTGAGCACACGGCATTGATCCCACTGCTGCAAAACGTTATTTCCGCAGATGTGGAGCGGTTTGGCGGGCAACACCCTCAAATGCGGGAAACGCCACTAGATGAACTGCGCTTTGGGCTAGAGCAACTCACCAGCAACCCGATTCATCAAGAACGCTATCATCACTTCGTAACACCGATGGTGTTTGGTCAAACCACCGTGACATGGCAAGATGCCTATGAATGCTTTCAGAAATCAGTGACGTCACTACTCGATTCGGTTGAACAGACTAATCAGAGCCGGAGTAGCTTAAAGTTGTCCAATTGACAACCGTAGACCATTACATGTTGTTATTGGTCAAAGTTAGTGTAAGGTGGGGAGTGAAATTTTAAAACTGATATAACCCAACCCTGTGTCTACAGAAATTTTGCCACCATGTGCGGTCACAATCGACTGCGTGATGGCCAGTCCCAAACCTGTGCCGTCATCAGTTCTTTGGCGCGAGCTGTCTGCACGGTAAAAACGATCAAATAATCGCGAGGTCTGTTCTGCGGACAGCGGTTCGGATGCGTTAGTAATACTGATTAATAGGCTCTCTTCTTGCTGTTGAAGCGACACCGTTACACAGCTATCCGCTTTGCCATAGCGAATTGAATTCGAGATCAAATTACTGAGCGCACGTTGTAGCATCAACTGATCGCCGTGAATCATCGCTGCGCCCTGTTGAATTAAACGAATCTGTTTGTCATCTGCCAGTGCATCATAAAACTCAAATAATCGACTGATTTCACAGGCCAAATCAACCTGCTGACGATGCGGAAGTACCAAGCCGTGATCTGCCTTGGCCAAAAACAACATATCGGCAATCATTCGTGCCAAACGTTCGTACTCCTCCAAGTTAGAGTAAAGTACATTTTGATACGCTGGCGTGTCGCGAGATTTGGATAGACACACTTGGGTTTGTGTCATTAAGTTATTGATTGGTGTTCTTAATTCATGCGCTAAATCTGACGAAAAATCTGATAGCCGCGTTACTGTTGACTCTAAGCGGTTGAGCATATCGTTAAACGCATAAGCCAGTGGCAGCAACTCAGTGGGCGAGCGTTCGATATCCAGTCGATCAGTCAACCGCTGCGCGCTGATACCTTTGGCCACCTGCGCCATCTCGTGTACTGGACGCAACCCACGTCGTGCTGCCAGCCAGCCTAGTAGAACCAAAATCAGTGTTCCCGTACAACCAATCCAAAATAATTGTTTGCGAAACTGGTGCAAGAAGTGATCGTGATGAGTGGTGGGAATTCCCACAATAATACGACGACTCATGACCTGAGCGATGGGTGGATAGTCAACCGCCAGCCCACGATAGCGCTGCTGCTGGCTATGCCACTCCATCATTGTGAGGGATTGATCTGCACGATTGCTGGGCATACTGGGGAACTGTGCTGCAATACTGGCCAATATCGGTGCACCAATCGGACGCTCAACTTGCACCATCAGACCCTGATGACCCACCAAGGCATTTTTGATCTGTTGGCTTAATGCAGCCGTAGTCTGCGGATTTTGCTGCAAAATATTATCAATTAAAACCAATTTACCTTCTAACAACATGCGGTCTTGTTCTTCAAAATGTACCAATACCAACTGATGAATCACACCACCCATCAGGCACAAAATCAAAATAGTTGAAACAGTAAACAATAAGCTAATCCGCAGGCTAATCGCTTTAAGTAGCGTCATGTTCGATCTCTAGCACATAGCCCATGCCGCGAATCGTTTGGATCAGGCGTGGATTAAATCCTTGATCCACTTTGCTGCGCAGGCGTTTAATCGCCACTTCGATCACGTTGGTATCACTGTCAAAATTCATATCCCAGACCTGTGAGGCGATCAGCGAGCGCGGCAGAATTTCGCCTTGTCGGCGCAGTAACAACTCCAGCAAAGCAAACTCTTTGGCAGTCAAATCAATCCGTAGCCCTGACCGCGTTACACGTCGCCGCCGCACGTCCATTTCTAAGTCGGCGACAATCATCATGTCGTCATCACGCTTCTGCAAGCCGCGTCGTAGTAAGGTTCTAATTCGCGCCAGTAACTCTGAAAAGGCAAACGGCTTAACCAAGTAATCATCAGCACCCAGCTCTAAGCCTTTGACCCGATCATCAACCTGATCCTTGGCGGTTAAAAACAAAACCGGCATGGTAAGACCCGCTTGCCGAATATCAATCAGCACTTGCCAACCGCTGAGCAACGGTAACATCACGTCCAAAATAATCAGGTCGTAGTGTTCGGACAACGCTTGGTGCTTGCCTGAGATGCCGTCGGTCATCCAGTCAGTCAGATAACCCGCTTCGGTCAAGCCTTGCTTCAGATAGTCGCCAGTTTTTGGCTCATCTTCCACCAAAAGAATTTTCATTGTTGTGCATGCTCCGCCGTGTCACACGCACAGCATACGAGGTATCCGTAGCAACTGTCTGCAACATGACAAAAATGTCATTTTCAAGTCATCTAACTGTTGGTTCGCACTCTCCAAACTAGCACCTGTGTTCATTCTTGGTGCAATGATTGATTGTTCACCAAAACCAATAAAAGAATGACGGCTGGAGTGCATGATGCAAAGCTATTATCGGTTGAAACAGGTACTGCCTGTCATCGCTACCCTATTCGTGGTGAGCTGTGTCTCAGTGCCTAAAGATCGAGGCATGGTAGACGTGAATCACTTGCTTGCATCGCGTCAACCCAGCCTCGCTCAGCAGCCCAATGCTTTAAGTCTGTCTGAATCACAGGTGCAACAACAAGTTGACGCACTGTTGGCACAGACACTTAGTTTAGAAAATGCGGTCACTGTGGCGTTTTTAAAAAACCCAATGCTCAAGCAAGAATACGCCAAACTGGGACTTGTGCAAGCAGATGTGATGGAAGCAGGGCGGCTCAGCAATCCTGTGCTGTCTTTAAGTGCCTCCACATCTAATGTGGCAAATGAGCGCACAGCCTTTGATTACGGTTTGGTGCAAAACTTTACAGAGCTACTATTTCTAAAAACACGCCGTCAAGCTGCACAACTCGATCTGCAACGCGCCAAGGCCGATACAGGCATGGCTTTACAACATTTTGCCGCGCAGGTGGCAAATGCTTATATTCAGTTGGTCAAAGCTGAACAGATCATGCAGATGCAGCGCGTCGCAGCGCAAGCGGCGGCAACGTCAAGTCATCTGGCAGAACGTTTCTATAAGGCAGGCAATATTAGCGCTTTAGAGCTTGCGAGAGAACAAGCATCTGCGACCCAAGCACACATTTCAGTGGATAACAGCTTGGCAGACCTCGCCTTGGCACGCACACGGTTGCGTCAATTGATGGGGCTAGATGCGACTCAAGACCAATGGACTGTTGAGAATGAGTTGCCGCTACCGAACGAAAGTGAGCCAAGCATGGCTGACTTGCATGTAACAGCCTTGAACAACAGGCTCGATCTAACCTCGGCTAGATTGGAAGCACAAGCTTATGCGCGTGTATTAGGATTATCTCAATCATTACAGTGGCTACCGCTACTTGAAGTTGGGGTGCAAGGCTCAAAAGAAAGCAGTGGTGCACGCTTGATTGGCCCAACTGTGGCTATTGAACTGCCAATTTTCGGTAAAAACCGCGCCAACCAACTTAGAGCACAAGCACGGCTAGAGCAAGCAACACAAAAGGCGATTGCACTAGAAACTGAGATTAGCAGCCAAATCCATACGCTGTATCAGCAGATGATGGTGGCTCGTTCCCGTTTTGGTCGATACCAAAACGAGCTGCTACCGCAGCGTCAAGCAATTCTGGCGCGGAGTGTGGAAATGCATAATTACATGCTCGTGGGTCAATTCGATCTATTGACTGCAAAACAGCAAGAAATTGAAGCGAATCAAGGTCTGATCAATGCGTTGGGGGAATACTGGCTCAAGCGCACTGAACTTACTCAAATGGTAGGTGCTGACTTACCGCATTCCGCTCAGTCAGATGCACCAAGGTTGGAAAATACCCGTTCGGCCAAACCAGTCAGTTCCCAGTCAGTACAGCAGGCACATGCAGGTCACGGAATGGCTCATGTTCAGCAGCCAACCCCACAGGAGACCACCATGCCGCTTCAGGAAAACGTGCGGCCTAACGAAACAGACTCCTCTCAGGTTCCAGACAGCAGTAGTCCATCAGTGCATAAACATTGATTGACCCCGTTTTTTCTCGGGCCTTCGCCCATTCACCGTCAAGAGGTTTTTTATGAATACGCGCTTTCTTCATCTTATAGCTGCCTGCAGCACAACACTCGTTTTGCTGTCACAACCAGCACTCGCACACGATCCCGCTGAACACGCTAAAGAGGCAGCCAGTGCAAAGGCAGCCCCTAACTGTGCCGCCATGCAAAGCATGGATCGCTCAAAAATGGACATGAATGATCCTGTCATGAAAGCCATGCATGCACGCTGTGCTGCAAAAATGCGAGCCGAGCCAAACAGCATGAGCAATATGGACCATAGCAAGATGGAAGGAATGGATCATTCGCAGATGAACATGGGCAGCAAGCCACCTGCACCTAGCAATAAACCTGCACCTTCAGCAAATGGGCACGAGGGACACTAAGATGACATCTCGACGCAGTCTGCTCAAATGGATGGGAATAGGTGGTGCTAGTGCGATTGCTGGCACGCTGACCAATACCGTCCGCGCCCAATCCGATATGCATGTCATGGCAGAAATGAGCGAGTCTATGACTGCGTCGCCTGATTCGATGGCAGCAGATACCCTGCCTCTAAACCCAAAAAATCAGGATAACCGCTACAACCCAGTGCAAACCCTCAATGGTTGGACGCTCCCCTATACGCTTAAAGATGGCGTGAAAGAGTTCCACCTCGTCGCTGAAGAAATTGAGCATGAATTTTCACCCGGCAGTATAGCCAAGTGCTGGGGTTACAACGGCACTACACCTGGCCCTACTATTGAAGTGGTAGAGGGAGATCGCATTCGAATTCTAGTGACCAATCGACTGGGTGAGCCAACTAGCATCCACTGGCACGGCATTGACTTACCTAATGGTATGGATGGTGTGGCCGGTCTGAATCAACCTGGAATTGAACCAAACGAAACGTTTGTCTATGAATTCACGCTGCGGCAGCACGGTACGCACATGTACCATCCTCACGCCGATGAAATGACCCAGATGGCCTATGGCATGATGGGGATGTTCATCATCCATCCTAATGCTGGTGAAAAAATTCCTATTGCGCGTGACTATTGTTTCTTAATGCATAATTGGTCACTGCACCCAGGCACCTATAGACCCGATCCATCAATTATGCAAGATTTTGATTTATGGACATTTAACAGTAAAACCTTTCCAGCGATTGATCATCTGGTCGCTGCCACAGGTGAAAGAATTCGAATTCGAATGGGCAATTTGTCCATGTGGAATCATCCTATTCACCTACACAGTAATCCTTTTTGGGTGACGGGTTCAGATGGAGGCCGTTGGCCGCAAAGCCAGTGGAGAAGGGAAGTGACTGAAATTGTTGGTGTTGGGCAAATGAGAGATATTGAATTTGTCGCCACAGAACCAGGAGACTGGGCCTTTCATTGTCATATGGCACATCACACGATGGGTCCGATGGGGCATGGCGTGCCCAATCCAACAGGAGTAGACCAATCTGGCGTTGAAGCAGACATACGTCAATTGATTCCCAGCTATATGGCGATGGGTAAAAATGGTATGAGTGAGCACAGTAGCCATATTGCCATGGGCATGAAAGGACCAGAAAACACGTTACCCATGATGACAGGGCAAGGACAGTTTGGTCCTATCGAAATGGGTGGCATGTTCACTGTTCTAAAAGTACGCGACAAATTACCACGTAGCCAAAGCTCAGTGGAAGGATGGTATCGACATCCTCAAGGTAAAGTTGCTTATAAAATCAGTGAAGACGTTAATTTCGGGCAGCCTGTACGGCGACGTGGCAGTATTTCCCCAAAGCGCCCTGCTGATGACGCAGCAATGCCAGTCATGGATCACAGCCACCATGGCCGTTAAATTAATGAAGAGGCAAGCCAAATGAATATTGTAAAAAGCCTTACTGTAACCTTTGGTATTTTCCTTTTGGCATCAATTACCTTTATGTATTCGGGACTATATCCGATGGGAGCGGATGTTCCTCACAGCAAGCCAGTGTATTGGGCGTTGGAAACGCTGCGCGAGCGCTCCATCCAACGTGCAGCCGCCCTCATTCAGCCTCCTGAGTTGGATGACCCACAAATGCTACTCAGTGGTGGGGCAGACTATAACGATATGTGTGCAGGCTGCCATCTTAAACCCGGTAAAACGTCTTCAGATCTGAGCACTGGTCTTTACCCTACTCCGCCTAACCTGACAGTAAACCAGCAAAAAACAGCAGATTCTAAGCTTGCCTCGGCACGTCAGTTTTGGATCATTAAACATGGTATCAAAGCCAGTGGCATGCCCGCTTGGGGTGCATCGCATGATGATGCAAGAATTTGGGCTATGGTGGCCTTTATCCAAAAAATGCCAACATTAACACCTGACCAATATCAAATTCTTACTGCACGTGAAAGCGATGATATGGCGATGAATGACACCGTATTTAAACCTGTTGGGGAATACCAAGGAGATTGATGATCATGAGACTCTCTAAAAAAACCGCACTCGGACTAATATCTATATTGATGCTGACTGCTTGCAACAACGCCGCAAACCAAACCATTGCCGCACCAGCTCAACCCCAAAACGCCAGCAATAGCTTTAAAGAGGCTACTAGCATTTTTACAGTATATAAAAGTCCAACCTGTGGCTGTTGCCAGAAGTGGATTAACCATTTGGAACAGCAAGGGTTAAAGACCGTAATAGATCACCCTGCCGACTTAAACTCGATCAAAAAGCAGTATCAGATTGCTCAAGAGGTGCGTTCTTGTCACACAACAATTTCAGAAGAAGGTTATGTTTTTGAGGGACATGTGCCTGCTCGTTATATTAAACAATTTTTAAGAAATCCCCCAGCAGATGCACTTGGCTTGGCAGTACCAAGCATGCCACTAGGTAGTCCAGGGATGGAAGTGGGAGATGAATTTATGCCTTACAAAGTTTTGCTGTTAAAGAAAAATGGTACCTACAGCACTTTTACCGAGGTAAATACGGTTGGGCAACAGTACGAATGAACAGAAAATCCAGCAAGTTCCACGGCTAGGTCGCCTACATCAGCTTTTTGAAAAAATTAGTCTAACAAGTCTAAAAGAGTCGCTGATTCAACAAAAAGGATGACTTATAGCACTTTGTTCACGGATGGCGCACCTCAACTCTTGGCTGCAAGATGCCCCGAAAGGCATCAGAAAGTCTAATGCTGATGGGTGCTATTTTTACTGATCAAGCCCCGTCTCAAGTTGCTGCAAGATCGGACAGTCGGGCTGACTGTCCCCGCAACAGGCTTCCGCCAACTCAATCAGCGTATCGCGCATACGAGTCAGTCCCTGAATACGCTGATCCAACTCGGCAATATGTATTGCTGTCAGTTGTTTGACGTCGGCACTGGCGCGAGTTTGATTTTGCCAAAGTGAGAGGAGGTCTTTGACTTGTGTGAGAGAGAAGCCTAGTTCGCGTGCGTGTCGCACAAACTGAAACAGATGAACGTCACGACTGGTATATTGGCGATAACCTGTATCTGTGCGTGGGCTGGTCTCAATTAAGCCAATACTTTCGTAATGTCGGATCATTTTAGCTGACAAGCCACTGGCTTTCGCCACTGCACCAATATTCATACTGATGGTAGCTCCGTAACAGGCTGACGTTTGGCACGCCAGCGTCTAAGCAATAAGGAATTGAGCACTACACTGACACTCGATACAGCCATCGCAGCCCCTGCAATCATTGGACTAAGAAAACCCAAGGCCGCCAACGGAATCGCAATCACGTTATAAATGAATGCCCAGAACAGATTCTGCTGGATTTTATGGTAGGTGCGTGTGGAGAGGTCAATCGCATCAGCAACCAATGCAGGATCACCGCGCATCAGGGTGATCCCTGCGCTGTGCATGGCCACATCTGTACCGGTACTCATCGCAATCCCGACATCAGCAGCGGCAAGGGCCGGTGCATCATTTAAGCCATCACCGACCATCGCCACCACCTGATGCTGCTGTTTCAAGGATTGAATATAGTCTACTTTTTCGGCAGGCAATAAACTGGCTTGGACGATATCAATCGACAATGCCTCAGCCACCATCTGGGCTGCACCTAGATTATCACCAGTCAGCATGGCGGTTTGGATGCCCATGTGTTGTAGTTTAGCCACTGCACCTGCTGCACTTGGCTTGATCTGATCACCAAATGCCATTAAACCCAGCAGCCGAGCAGCCGCTGTTTGTCCGTGTGCCACTGCCAGCCATGACACCGTGCGCCCTTGTTGTTCTAGCTGAACTGATCTTGCCAGCAGTGCATCGAGAGTAACACCTTGCTCTTGCATCAGCCGCTGATTACCGAGTAAATAGGTCTGTCCATCAATCTGTGCCGACAAACCGCGACCCGCTAACGTCTGTAAATTCTGCACCGATTGCAGGGTAATCTGATCGCGCTTGGCAACCGCTGAGACCGCTTTGGCCAACGGATGATCACTGCCTGCTTGCAGACTGGCAATCAGTTGCAGTAGCGCGGCATCTGTACCATCTATCGCTTCAACGGCGACCACATCAGGCTGTCCAATGGTGAGCGTGCCCGTTTTATCAAAGGCCACCAGTTTTATCCGATGGGCAAGCTCTAGGCTCTGAGCGTCTTTAATCAAGATACCCTGTTGTGCAGCCATGCCAGTGCCGACCATAATCGCGGTCGGCGTGGCCAATCCTAGCGCACAGGGGCAGGCGATCACCAAGACTGACACGGCATTGATAATCGCAATCTCCGCATCCCCAGTGACCCACCACCAAGCCATCAGGGTGATCAAGGCAATCAGCAGCACGACTGGCACAAACACTTGGCTGACCTGATCGACCAAACGCTGAATCGGTGCTTTGCCTGCTTGGGCATCTTCGACCAAGCGAATCATCCGCGCCAGCATGCTGTCATGACCAACCGCTGTGGTGCGTACCAGCAGTCGACCTTCCGCATTCATCGCACCGCCTGTGACGTGGTCTCCTAGGCTTTTTTCAACGGGTAGACTTTCACCAGTCAGCATCGACTCATCGACCTGACTGTGTCCTTCGGTCACGTCACCGTCGACTGGAATTCGTTCGCCAGCTTTGACGATTACCACATCGTCCACTTCAATTTGATCGATTGGAAGCTCGATTTCTGATCCATCGCGTAAAATTCGGGCAGTGTTGGGACGCAGTGCCTGTAGGGCAGTAATCGCGGTGACGGTCTGTTGTTTGGCTCGTTGCTCTAACCATTTGCCGAGCAAGACTAAGGTAATTACCACCGCTGAGGCTTCAAAGTACAGATGTGGCATTTGCCCTGCGTCAGCGGTCAGCCACAAATAAATACTTAAGCCATAAGCCGCACTAGTTCCCAAGGCGACCAACACATCCATATTGGCTGTGCCTGCTTTAAGCGCGCCCCAACCTGCCCGATAAAACCGCGCGCCTAACCAAAACTGTACCGGCGTCGCAAGCAGGAATTGCAGCCATGCGGGCAGCATCCAATTTAGACCAATCGTCATCGCCAGCATGCTGAGTAGCATCGGCAGTGATAAGAGAGCGCCAGCCGCGACAGGCCACCATTCAGGCAAGCGTTTCAACACACTTGGCTGAGAACCAGAGGCATCTGGTGGCGGTAGCGACGCGCGGTAACCCGCTTGCTGGATCGCCTCGATCAGTGTGGCAATTGGCAAGCCCTTGATGATTTGAATTGTGGCGCGTTCAGTGACCAGATTGACACTGGCATGTTGTACTCCAGACACTGCCTGCAATGCGGTTTCGATCCGAGAGGCGCAACTGGCACAGGTCATGCCACTAATATCAAGGCGAATCGATTCAGTGGTGACCTGATAGCCAGCGATTTCAACCGCCTGTTGTAGCGCAGCCATGCTTAAATCGGCGTTTCCGTCTACCGTGGCCAGTTCAGTGACCAAATTGACACTGGCCTGATTGACTGCGGGAAGTTGCTGCAAGGCACGCTCAATCCGACTTGCACAGCTGGCACAGGTCATACCGCTAATTCCAATTGAGAAATGACTCATAGGTGATCTCCGACATAATGTTTTAATTGTAAAAAATCAGCTTGTCACAGTCGCATCAAAACCAAGTTTTTGAATAATGGTTAAAATTGCTGCTGCTGATTCGGCACTGTCAACCGTGACTAACTTGTTGGCGAGATTGACCACGACCTCGGCTTTGGCATCCTGATTTTTGATGGCTTGGGTGATTTTTTTGATACAGCTACCGCAGCCCATACCGCTGACATGGAATGTATACATGATGAAAACCTCAATCGTTTCGACAGGAGATACTGTCTGATCCTTACAACATGAGGCTTCCCATCATGGTAAGGTCAAGCCTGATAGCGATTTTTTTGTATTTTTTTGGATGCCCTAATGTCCGGTATCAACGTACATCCGAGCAAGCGTTGACACAGAATCCTGAACACTACCCAAAAAACGGCATAGGCTTATCCCGAATTGGCGTTGTTTTAGTTCGCGCCAACGCAGCATCAGTGCAGCATCTTCTTGCTCAAAAGTGGATTCGCCACGTTCAACCCGATCAAACATCGCCATAAGCTCCGTTTGGCTGTTGGCAATCACACTGTCATCAAATTCAAGATCGACAATCCCCATAGCTCGATCACGGTTTTTTTGGAACTCAGTTTGTGCCGCGGTCATGATGCGCTCTGGTTGACATGCTGATTTAATGCTATACCGCTTGAACGATTTGTATCATGAGCTTAGGCATGGCAAACGGCTGGACGATCTAACAGCCAGCTTGTTTAACCATGCCTTGACCACTTACGGCGTATGCGTCTTCACATAGTCCCGCAACACCTGATTGATCCGCGTTTGCCAACCTTTGCCACTGGCCTTGAAGGTTGCTAGCACATCAGCATCTAAGCGCATCGTGGTCGCGACTTTAGGTCGATCCGATACCGGACGACCGACGGTACGGCCAACGGTCTTGTCGCCGACCTTCATCACTGCACCTGCCCAATCCGCCTCTGTAGTGGCTGGATTATCCTGATCAAAGGCAATCTCTTCGTCTGTCATTGCAGCTACCCTTGCCCAATCGGTCAGATCAACTGGGGTAGCAGCGCCAATAGTATTTTTGCTCATGCTTGCTCGCCTTACGAATTGAAATGATGTGGTCGCACTGATCACGGGCAGTATGAACCATCATGACCACGACAACGTTTCCATACAGACCCAAGGTTTGAAATCGCTGCTCACCATAATCTTCTCTGGAGTCCTCCATGGTGATATGGAAACCCTCAAGGACGCTGGCAGCACCAATAAAGTCAAACCCATGCTTCTCAAGATTGCTTAAGCGTTTGGCTTCATCAAAGGTAATCATGCTTGCTCCTTATCACCAATTATTGTACTAACAAAAAATAGGATCGTCAAAACATCTTAAGTATTTCAGGCTAGTCGCAGACCACAGCAGCAGTCATTCAAATGACGAATCAGCGCAGCCCCTCATCCCCCACTACGCCCCCTTTAATCGCCCTGTAGAGCGTCGCATGATGACATATGGCGTAGCAACACAGCACGAATGGTCTGGTCTGGACAACCAGTTCTCATATGCACCATTCGCAAGCAGTTCCTGAACGTTTTTATTAAAAAACCATTCTTTGTGAACGTTTTTTAGCTATTATGACTAAAACTTGGCTGGATTGGTCTGATATGAACGATTGGATTGGCTATCAATGGATTGCACAGACTTACCAGTTGCAGCCTGTGCAAGCGTTTCGAGTGCGCAGTCAGATCGGCACACAACGCAAAAGCGTGACCCAGCATGCTGAGCGGCTGGAAACCTTCACGCCGAATGTGCGGCCGCAATCCAATCTAACTGCGCATCTTACGTTTGCACTCAAACACGAAGGCGTGCATTTAGAATTTTTAGCCCGCTTATTTGCGGCGCTGCCGATCAGCGTGATTGAAGAGTGGATACGTAATGAACCCACCGGCCAGTATGCGCGACGAGTTGGTTTTTTGTATGAGTGGTTGATGCATACCCCACTCAACGTGCCTGATGTGTCAGGTGGTGGCTACGTCGACCTGCTCAATCCAGATGACTATATGGTCGCCACAACACCGACTAAAAGTAGTCGCTGGCGGATTCGGAATAACTTACTGGGCACAGCAGACTACTGCCCGCTGATTTATCGGACAGCTGCGGTGCAACAGGCAGTACAACTAGATATTGCAGCGGCGATTGATGCCATGCAGGTGGCGTATGGCGAAGATATTCTGATGCGCAGCGCGGTGTGGCTGACCAATAAGGAAAGCAAAGCCAGTTTTGTAATTGAGCATGCGGGTGATCAACTTGACCGTATCAGTCGGTTTGCCGCCGTGATGGAGCTGCATTGTGGACAGGCTGAACAACCGCTCGCCATGCCCCGTCTGGTCGAGTTACAGCGCGAGATTCTCGGCGCACAGGCACTGCACTATGGGGTGCGGCAGTCGCCAGTGTTTGTGGGTGAGGTGGTGCACTTTACGCCGGTGGTGCATTACATTGCACCGCCATGGCAACAGCTTAACAGCATGCTGGCAGGGTTGGCGGTGTGCGAGCAGAACAGCAGAGATCAGTCCTCGGTGCTACGTGCCGCGCTATTGTCGTTTGGCTTCGTGCTGATTCATCCGATGGTAGATGGGAATGGCCGTTTGTCCCGATTTTTAATCAATGATGTGTTACGGCGTGATGGTGTCCTGCCCGCACCGCTAATTTTGCCGGTGTCGGCGACAATCACCCGCAGCACCCGACAGCGACGGCACTATGATCAAGTGCTGGAAAGTTATTCCAAGCCGATCATGCGGCATGTGGCGGGTCGTTATCGTTTTGTGGGAATGCAAACGTTTGCGGATGGGGTAAAAAGTAATCTTGAGTTTGATGCTGAAAAAGAGACCTTACCGGTTTGGCGCTATCCAGATTTAACCGAACAAGTCGAGTACTTGGCGGAGGTAATTCATTTGACACTGACCGAGGAAATGCCACGAGAGGCGCAGACCATCCAGCAGTTGCGACAAACACGTCTCGCACTTAAGGCGCTGATCGAAGGTTCAGACTATACGCTGGATCGGATTATTCGGGCTGTGCGGGAACATGGTCAAATCTCTAACAAACTGCGTGAGGAATTTCCGTTACTGGATCGGCCTGTTCTGGCGGCTCAAGTGATTGAGGTGATACAGCAAGGTTTTGCGGTTAATGTGAAGTAATCTCACGCAAAACAGACGAAGGTCACTCACACCTGCACCCTTACCCGCATAATGGTTTGCCGACTGGTCTTAAACGCTCGTGCCAGTGCTGACACGCTCTCTCCTGCGGTTAATCGTGCGTTGACCTCGGTCTGCTGTTCTTCGCTCAGTGACGGTGGCCGCCCAAAACGCTTACCGGCTTGTCGTGCCCGCTCTAGCCCTGCTTGGGTACGCTCAATTAGCAAATCCCGCTCAAACTCTGCGACTGCCGCAATCACCTGCATGGTCATCTTACCTGCCGGACTGGTCAGATCGACACCGCCCAAGGCCAAGCAGTGAACGCGCACGCCGAGTTTATCCAGTTGCTCCACGGTTGCACGTACATCCATCGCATTACGGCCGAGGCGATCCAGTTTAGTCACCACCAACACATCATCGGGTTCAAGTCGGTCGATCAGCTTACAAAACCCGATACGCTGCTTGGTCGCGACTGATCCACTGACTCGCTCCTCAATGATTCGACGCGGATGAATCGCAAATCCAGCATTCTGGATTTCGATCACTTGGTTTTGTGTGTCTTGATCAGCGGTTGAGACCCGACAGTAGGCAAATACACGAGACATGCTGGTTTTTTCGTCCAAAAAGGCTGTACGAATGATAATAGATGTTCAAAACAAATCTAGCTATTTTCCGTACACCCCGTGTAAGCCTGTCCGAAAACGGACGGTTGGGGACACCGACAACAAGCTAGTCAAACCATACGCTGCATAAAAAATATTGGCGTTTTTTGATTTTGTATAAAAAATCTGTGTACAGTATAAAAAATCTGGGACGACCCCTATGTTGAGCTGATCAGCAATGATTAAAGAACGCTTGCTAAGCTAACCTTTAGCCACGGTACAGCACAGCATTTTCCGTCGCCACTCGATTCAGTGTCTGTTGGATGGTTTTCACTGTTGCCTGAGAGACGCCAACTGGTGCAGCAACCGTTTGCCATTGCTGAACCGCTTCAACGACCTCAGCAATCACCTGCTGCGCTTGTGGCCAACTTAAGTTGGCATGGGCAGCCAGTTTTTGAATGGTCTTAAGCGGTGGTTTTTGGCCAAAGCCCGCAAAAGCCGTCATATGCTCACCGTGCGGTAACGGACTGAAGGTTATGTCATAATGCGGTGCAAGCGACCACTGCCCCTGATCGTCGCACAAAAATGCCCAGTTTTTACTGTGGTCATCCTGATTACAAGCAAACAAATTAAACATCGCTCGTCGAAAAATCTGCGCGCCAACCGCAGGCTGTCGGCACAGCAAGCTACCCGCCTTGATTAGGTCTTCATAGTCGAGCGATGGTTGCCGAAAATCTGCATCCAACAAAGCACAGGCGCTTTGCATGTGAATACGGCCACCGCTTGCCGTTCGATCAAAGCGTTTAAGCATCAACCATGTTTGGTTGGTTTGACCAGTCTGTGACGAACTTGCAGCATCAATCAACTCCCAGACGGGCACATCAATCCCTGCATGTGCTGCCATTTTTAGATAAGCAGCTTCACAGCGACCTTCTTCGTGACCCAGTGGCAATTGTGCAGCGGTAAATTTAACCAGCCATGGCTGCCAATCGGGATGTGCTTGGGTGCTGATTAAATCAAGTTGTGTGGGACACCGATAAATGAGTGCCTTGGGGCGTGCTCCGCCTGAACTGCCCGCTGCCGCCAACTGTCCTAGAATCTGATCGGATTGACCAGCAAACACTGCCTGAGCCGACTGCCCTAGTGCAAACAAATCCAAATGCTGCTGTGTATCAAGTGTCATATCCAACAAGTGTGGTTCAAAGCTCAGCGCACCCATCGCGCGATCATGGATATAGGCCAGACGATCCATGGCCGTCAGGTGCTGGGGCAAAACACCCGACTGACGAAACACCCGATCCATCAGCAGCATGCCCCAGCCATCTGGCAGTGCATCGGCAAACAATCCGTGTAAGCCGTGATGTGGGCGCTTGGGTGCAAGCTGTACACTGGCGTCAAAATTCAGCGTGAACGGCGCAAGCGATTGTTGCGTCGCTAAATAATCTGCGTCGTACTGAAAATACACCCCTTGATGGTTTTGTGCTAACACACCTACCACCTGCCGTACAGCGGCTGCGTTGGTGCGATAGACCACCAAACGCGAGACGGGTGTAAACGTTTTCATCGTTTCAGCACCTCATCAATACTAAGCGGTGCAATCTCAACGGGCTGGCACAACTGATCGATACGCGCCAAGTCGTCAACACACTGCCATAACAATAAAAACTGTCCCAAGCTGATTTGCCCAGTCGTCTCAAACTTTTTAATGGTCGATGCAGGCACTAGGCTGCGCTCGGCGAGGGTTTGCCTTGACCATCGTAATACCCTACGCCGCTGGCGGACGGCTTCAGCAAGGTGTATTTGCACATCGTGTGCAGAGTATAAACTGAGCTTCATGGCTGTATCGCTAGCATGCATCAATAGATATTATTATACCTATAAATTGCTTTATAAGCAGATAATAGACACTACTGTGTCTTTTAAATCTCAGCTTAGTGTGGCTTGCTAATCGCGTTCGAGATCATGGGTAGCGAGGTACATGATGCCAAGGCTGCACCTGATTTGATCAAACAACCACACTTTCAGCTCATGCATCATGATCAAACATCCGTTGCTGTCAGGTCGGTTGCATCACTGATCTGCAACGCTAAACCTAACCCTGCCAACACTTGCAGCACTTTATCCAATCGCACGGTGGGCTTACCTGCTTCAAGGTCAACAATAAACCGAATGCCAACACCAACGGCCAGCGCCAACTGTGGCTGAGTTAAGCCTAGTTGTTGGCGGGTTTGTCGTACTCGTTGACCAATCTGTGCAGTAGAGTGAATTTCAGACATCGGCAGGGCATCCCTGACATCCCGAACGGGAAATATGATCTGTATATAAACCAGTATAATGCAAAATTTCCCGAACGGGAAATAAAATAAATCACAGCTTGGTGTCATTTACGAATAGGCTCACCAAATGAGCCGAATAACTCGCATAATCGGCTCAAGACACTGGATCGCTGTTGGAGAGTTGAACTCTATTAATGAGACAGTGTTGACTTGTTGCTTGGGAACCAAGAGCAATGCTTGAGCCACAACTCGGTAGGTATCAGAAAAGCAGGCTCGCCCCACATCAAGAATGTCGTATTTTTGCTGGACAGTTTGTCGTATTTTTGCAAGAATAAATCTTGACTTTTTAGTGTCCTAAAGGACTCTTCAGATGACCATTAAACGCCGGATTCAAACACGTCTACAACGCTCGAAGCGGTACGTGTTTACCCGTGATGACTTCAGTGATTTGGCCGGATACGATCAAGTCGGACGTGTGTTGCGTGAATTGGTGAAAGACGGTGCACTGCTCAAGATTGGCTATGGTCTGTATACCAAAGCCAAGCGCAACAGCATTACAGGCAGTCTGATGCCCGCCTGTCCCGCTGGATCAGATGCCGTAATATTAGAAGCACTCGACCGTCTTAAAATTGACTATCTGTTGGATGACAGCACCACCCGTTACCTCAGTGGACAATCCACCCAGATCCCAGCCTTCACTAAACTGCATGTCTCTGGACGGTTTAGCAGACGTCTAGCAGTCGGTAGTAGTCAATTGAATGCATAAACTCACAGAACGTTTTGCTGAAGTCGCCGATGCTCTCGGTATTGGTGCAACCTCAATTGTCGAAAAAGACTATTACGTGGTCGAGCTACTGGCGTTATTGCACCCTTTACGCTTTGACTCATATCAACTGGTCTTCGCCGGTGGAACTGCACTGGCAAAAGCGGGAATCCGCTTAAACCGAATGTAGGAAGATGTGGATATTAAGCTGGTTCCAAACCCTATTTTTTTGGCAAAAAGTAGAACTCAGCGCAAAAACATCAGACGTCAGGTGGTACAAGCAATTCAACACGCGATTGAGCAGTCAGTATTGTTTTCCTTCGATCCTGCCGAACCACACACCTACCTCGATGAATATCGCTATGCGGAAATACCCATTCGCTACCCACAAGCTTTTGCCCAAAGCCCTTGCCTTCGACCCTTTATCAAGCTGGAACTCATTGAGTCCGCACTAATAGAACCCGCCGAGCCACGTTCAGCTTCATCACTGATATTTGATCTGACTCAATCTGGCACACAACTGACTGACTTTCCAGCCGTTACCGTGCGTAGTACATTGGTTGAAAAAATTGTCTCCATGCTACGGCGAACCGCAGCAGTGGCCAGAAACAGCGAACGCTCGGATGATCCAGCACTGGTTCGTCATGTCTATGATCACTTCAGAATTACGCAAGCTTTTGATTTCGAGCACACAGCATTAATCCCACTGCTGCAAAACGTTATTGCCGCAGATGTGCAGCGATTTGGCGGGCAACACCCTCAAATGCGGGAAACGCCACTAGATGAGCTCCGCTTTGGACTAGAGCAACTCACCAGCAACCCCATCCATCAAGAACGCTATCATCACTTCGTAACACCGATGGTGTTTGGTCAAGCCACCGTGACATGGCAAGATGCCTATGAATGCTTTCAGAAATCAGTGACGTCACTGCTCGATTCAGTTGAACAGAGTGACCAGATCTTGAATGGCTCAAAGTTGTTCAATTAATCAATAAATAGCGACTTACTAACCAACCAAAGTCAGCCCAAACAACCGCTCCAACTGTGCAAACGCCAGCTGCCGCTCACGCGCCTGTCCTAAGCGAACACAATCGACCAAGGCCAGTAGATCATACAGCGCAGCGTCATGCTTGACCGCCACTGCCACACTCGCAAACAACGGTACAATCGCCTGCCCCTTGGCAGACCCTCGTGCATCTGGCCAGACGGGAATCAACTCGCCCGCACTCATCAACTGCTGCTGTAGCACAGGCTCAGCAAACCCTATTGGAATCCCCCGTGTGACCTCGCCTGGTCGCACAGGAAACAAATAGCGCACTGACGAACGCAGAATGTCCAGCAATGCCGACCGATTGACACGCGGCACATGCCACTGCCGATCTAGCCTGACTAACCCAATCTCCAGCAAATGATTGAGCAACAGGCTGACCTGACTTTTACTAATTCCTGTCTGCTCTGCCAAACGCCGAACACTGTATTGCTGAATATCCACGTGCTCACTTTTACGCTCAGCATTTTCGATACAGACCAGCTTGAGCAACAACCCAACTGCTTGACTCTTCAACATCACAACACCCGTCCATTGTCCTAGGACTTGGGACAAGAGCTAATATAATAACGGGGGTGCTACAACTACGCCCAGCTTTTTAGTGTAGGCATTAGCGCCGCTTACAAGCAGATGCAGGTATCTGCGAGTACAGTTGCATGACTCAAGCAGCAAGGGTTGTTTTTTGCTTGAGTGGATATTGCAGATGATGTTCAAGCTGGAGCAATGTGCCCAGCAGAATTGGCTAAATTTACGTGGCTTTGATGATCTGAAAAAAGTCGTCACAGGCGTCAAATTTAAAGATGGAGTCGAGGGCAACCAGAATGCCGCTTAATGTCCCTGAACACCAGATTTGACAATAGCTCAAAAGCAACACGATTCTAAGCATGCAATTTTTTCAAAAAAATTTAGCTAGTTTGAATCCATTTATGCAAATTGCGCGTATACATATAGACGACTAATTCAATTTATACCGATTAGGTCGGGATAGATCAGTCGCAAAACGCAACTTGGATATGCTCTTTGCATCGATCAAAAATGGAGTTACCCCATGAACCGTCTCACTACACTATCTGCCGCCATGCTAATGGCGATGACTACCATGACAGTACAAGCTTCTAGCCATCGTGAAGCACCCAGTATCACAAAGAGCCCAAAGGTGGACGCGACTGATTTTTACATGTTTAAGAGCTATGAATCAGGACGAAGCGGATTTGTGACGCTAATCGCCAATTACCAACCTCTGCAAGATGCATATGGTGGACCCAATTATTTTTCGATGGATCCTAACGCACTCTACGAGATTCACATCGATAACAACGGCGATGCTAAAGAAGACATCACCTTTCAATTCCGCTTTACGCAAATGCTAAACGACTTGAAAGTTCCTGTAGGTGGGCAAATGGTATCTGTCCCACTATCAAATATTGGAGCGATTACTAACAATAGCAATACCGCGCAAAACACCGCTGAACGCTACAGCGTCACCATGGTTAAGGGAGATCGCCGTGCTGGTAACCGCAGTAAATTAGGTACATTTGACAAACCATTTGATAATGTTGGTAATAAGTCGATCCCCAATTACGCTAGCTATGCCAACAGTTTTATTAAGACCGTCAACTTTCCAAGCTGTGGCGCAGGAAAAGTATTCGTTGGACAGCGTAAAGATTCTTTTGCCGTCAACCTCGGTGAAATTTTTGACCTAGTCAATATCACAGCACCCGCAACTGCTTTTGATGCAAACGCTGAAGACAAGGGGCTGAATACACTGGCTGACAAAAACGTTACTACTATTGCAATGGAAGTGCCGATTGCCTGTCTAACTGCGGGCAATGATCCCGTAATCGGTGCATGGACAACAGCTAGTTTGCGTCAAGGTCGCTTACTCAATCCCAGCCCTGAAAGCAACCTCACGACTGCTGCCAAAGAGGGTGGTGCATGGACACAAGTATCACGTTTAGGTATGCCACTGGTCAATGAAGTGGTGATCGGCCTTAAAGACAAAGATAAATTTAATGCAAGCAAACCTCAAAGTGACAGCCAATTTGCGACGTATGTAACGAACCCAACGTTGCCAACATTGCTTGAAGTATTGTTTAAAGAGGCAACAAATGGCGCTGTAGTTGCACCAACCAATTTCCCACGCAATGACTTGGTCGGTACATTTCTGACTGGTATTAAAGGCTTGAACCAGCCAGCACGCCCAGTCGCATCAGAGATGCTACGCCTCAATACAGCAATTCCTGCCACAACAAAGGCTAATCAACAACGAATGGGTGTACTCGCTGGTGACTTTGCTGGATTCCCAAATGGCCGTCGTCCAGGTGATGATGTGGTTGATGCTGCTTTGCGGGTATCGATGGGCTTACTCTGTCATGTTGATGCAATTGGACCCATTGCGGATTTAAATGGTGATTTGAGCTGTCAGCCAACTGATGCCAAGGCTGGTACGATTTCGTTCACTGATGGTGCGCTGCAAAGCCCAGCTCAATTTGGTGATCGTTTCCCGTACTTGAACACCCCTATCGCTGGCTCACCAAATGTTGCCAGCCGTTAATCGGGCAGGTTAGGAGATCGAATCATGCGTTATCTCATGCTATTCACCGTTTGCACCATCATGCTGACTGGTTGCTTTAATGACTCAAATGACTCACAAGGTCGTACACAGCCTGCACCTGCACAGCCAGATAGCTTTGTGGTGCAAGTGCAACGCCAAGTCGATATTCCAAAGGCAAACGCTGATTCACTTGAAGCGATTCAAGTAAGCAATATTGTCGAAACCTCACCAGAAACTGACGAACCGATATCAATCGTATTTTAACTGACATCGGTCAATCGTTTTACGCCAACTCAACTGAGTGAAGCTCTCAGTTGAGTTGATGAGTTGCTTGATAAATATCAACAGGACTATTTGATGCGCCATATGACTCATAAT
The DNA here is from genome assembly GCA_036019135.1 of Pseudomonadota bacterium. Taxonomy (GTDB): domain Bacteria; phylum Pseudomonadota; class Gammaproteobacteria; order Pseudomonadales; family Moraxellaceae; genus JAYXXU01. The sequence continues at coordinate 27,989 of JAYXXU010000114.1, forward strand.
GAGCCGCCTAAGTGGCATTTTTTAGCTCTATTCTTTGGCCTGATGTATGTGATATGCCATGTCAGCACAGCACAAGCATCACCGTACCGCCCAACCAATCCCGATCAAGTTTTAGAAAAATTGCCGCGAGACTTTCCTCAGTTAACGCTTGATCCTCGTACAGTCGCTCAAACCCCATCTGACGTAGATGCCAAACTGTCACAAATTCAAAAACTATTAGAATATGCTTATTTACAAGGTGATCCACGTGCATTAGGCCAAGCAACTGCACTGTTACAGCGCCACCCTATGAGCTCTAACAATGTACCACTATTAATGCTGCGGGCGCAGGCTGCCCAAGCCAATCATCAGTTCGCCGAAGCAACCAAATTTCTTAAACAAGTGACGCAACAACAACCCAACCATAGCGAAGCCTATTTACAATTGGCTTCAATCGAGTTGGTCAGTGGTCATTTTAATACTGCACGTCAATCCTGTGAGCTGGTTCGTGGTCTAGATGCACTCGTCTTACGTCTAGTTTGTCTTGCGCAAGTGGATGCGATGACTGGAAAACTAGCCGATACTGCTGCAAAACTACAAAAAATTTCGCAGCTACTCGATACATTAAATGCATCACAACAGTTGTGGGTGCAATTGATTCAAGCCGATATTGCACTACGGCTCAATGACAAAATCCTCATGGCAAAAATATTAAAACAACTGCCTACCAATAACGTGCCCGCCTTGACAGCACGCGCTGACTGGTTGATGGCGCAAGGGCAATGGCAAAAAGTATATGATTTATTAAAAAATCATACTGAGCACGAAGGCTTATTAATCCGATGGCTCACCAGTAAACATCGACTTAAACATGCCGATGCGATAGAACACCAAAAGCTGCTAACTGAGAAAATTGCGCAATGGCGGCGACGCAATGATCAAGCGCATTATCGCGAGCAGGCCAGCTATGCTCTGTTAGCAGAGTCGGCCAAACAATCATTGAACCTGGCACGTGAAAACTGGAAAACTCAACGCGAAACAGCCGATATGGTGATTTATGCAACGGCTGCGTTGCGTAGTAAGAGTCAGGTAGATATTCAAGCTTTATTAGATTGGGCGGATAGCACGAGGTTTGAGTATCCAATTGTGCTACAACGATTAATTGCTGCTCAGAACACGATAAAACCACATACACAGGATCGCGTCAAATGATCACACTAACGCTTTTTTTGCGAAGTCGTTATCTGCTGGCAAGCCTTCTGCTGTTGTGTGGGCTATACATGGTGTGGATGCCGACAGCACACGCGCATCAGTCTAGTACAGCTTACTTGCACCTATCGAAAGATTCGACAGACCAACCGCCTATACTCCAGTATCGGCTAGCTCTTAGAGATCTGGCAACGCTGTTACCACTTGATGCCAATCAAGATCAACAGATCACATGGCAAGAGTTGTCAAGCCAGCAAAGAGCTGTCAATCAGTTATTACATGATCAGATACGCTTATCAAGTGCAGGTGCAGCGTGCACACTTAGCGCCAGCGAACCCTTGCTGATCGAGCAAGTGGCAGGACAAAATTATGTAGTGCAGCCATTACAGACATCATGTACCGAGCCTGATCAGTTAGATTATCGAATCCTGAAAGACATCGACAGTAATCATCGTCTGCTGCTGACTACGCAACAAATCGAACCAAGCCGTACTCAGACTCAACTGATTGCACCATCGGTAATCGAATTGTCTGCTGCATCACACTCATGGTTCGGGACAGCACAGCAATTTGTACTTGAAGGAGTACACCATTTGCTGATTGGTGCAGATCACGTGCTCTTTCTATTTTGTATTTTATTGCCCGCAGTATACCAACCACGCACCACTCGTCAGGCTACATTCATACCAGTTGAATATCCATCAAACACCATACGACAGGTGGTATATGTAGCGACCGCATTTACACTGGCTCACTCGGTGACACTGACATTGGCTGCACTACAAATCGTTCAACTTCCAGCACAATGGGTCGAATCTGTGATCGCTGGCTCAATCATGGTAGCGGCACTGATGAATCTATTTGGTACTCAACGCCGCCAGATCGGACTCGCTTTTGTATTTGGTTTAATTCATGGCTTTGGCTTTGCCAATGTGCTATCGGATCTACCACTCCAGCCATTAGAGCGTGTGGTCGCGCTGTTATCGTTTAATCTCGGCATTGAGCTGGGACAGTTGCTCTGCATCCTATTGTTTATGCCGTTTGCTTTATGGTTGCGCCATTCAGGATTTTATCGATGGGGCATATTTACGCTAGGTTCTGGCATTGCGGCGATCATTGCTTTGCTGTGGATGTTACAGCGAGTATTTGAGTGGAGTTTAATTGCTGGATAGCCCAAAGCTTTCTATACGTTGAAGATATTGTTTGAAAGCTTTATTTAAAGGAGCAAGTACAAATGCAGCAATGGACAGCATGCCGATTGTTTAAACTAACGCTATTGGCCATGTACTGTAGTGGTGTGGCGTATGCGGGTGGACCACCACAGCCAACTGCCATTTTACCCACCATCACGGTTAGTGCCAATGCGGTACCAACGTCACAGTTACAAATCGCAGATACTGCCTCTCAAGGTACGGTCGATCAGCAGCAATTGGCCAACCGTCCTTTATTGCGGCCAGCTGAGGTACTCGAAACCGTACCTGGGGTGATTGCGACTCAACACAGTGGTGACGGCAAAGCCAATCAGTACTTTTTGCGGGGCTTTAATTTGGATCACGGTACAGACTTTGCCGTATCGGTCGACGGTGTACCAATCAACTTACCGACCCACGGCCATGGGCAAAGCTATCTGGACATGAACTTTATTATTCCAGAATTGGTTGAGCGGATCGACTATCGCAAAGGTGTCTATGCAGCACAAGATGGCGATTTTGCATCGGCAGGACAAGCTGAGATCCGCACGGTACGTGAGCTAGAGCGGCCATTTGTACAAATCACCATCGGTGAAAATGCATATCAGCGGACACTTGCTGCTGGATCAGTTGCACTCAATGATCAAGCAAGCCTGCTTGGCGCGATGTCACTGACACGACATGATGGCGTATGGGAGATGCCTCAAAAATTAGAAGCTGACCAAGCGGTGCTGCGCTACACCGAAGGAGATCCGCAACAGCATTGGACAATACTTGCACAATACTATCAGGCTAAATGGCAGGCGACAGATCAAGTGGCACAACGTGCAATTGATCAAGGCGTAATAGGCCGATTTGGCAATCTCGAAAGCAGTAACGGCGGTGACACCCAACGTAGCTCATTGTCCTTGAATAGGGTATGGCACAACGCACAACAATCGCAAATCTTGAACTTGTACGCCCTAGACTACCAACTGAACTTATTCTCTAATTTTACTTATTTTTTGGGTGATCCGTTACGTGGAGATCAATTTGAGCAGGTAGATCGGCGTCAAGTTTTGGGTGGTAATCTCAAACAAACTTGGCGTTCAAATTGGCAAGAGCGAGCAATGAGTAATAGTTTGGGCATACAACTACGACACGATCATATTCGTGACGTTGGACTGCATTTGACTGAACGACGCGAGCGGTTTGACACAGTTCGACAAGATCAAGTCAATCAGACCTCATTGGGAGGATGGGCTGAGAATCAGGTGCAATGGCTGCCGTGGTTGCGCAGTGTGGCAGGATTACGGGTAGACGCCTATCGCTTCGACGTACAAGCAAATCGCCCTGAGAACTCAGGCCGTGCATATGACCAAATTGTGAGTCCTAAATTTGGCGTAGTACTGGGCCCATGGGCAAAAACTGAATACTATCTGAGCGCAGGTAGAGGATTTCACAGCAACGATGCGCGCGGCTCAACGATCAAGATCAATCCTGATCCGCGTGAAGCGGAATTTTTGCAAACCATTGACCGTGTTGATCCATTGGTCAGAACACGTGGGGCTGAACTCGGCTTGCGTACGGAATGGCTGCCTAACTTACATAGCAGCATGGCGATATGGCATCTAAAATCTGACTCTGAGCTGTTATTCGTCGGTGATGCTGGTACTACCGAAGCCAGTCGTCCGAGTGAGCGATACGGATTGGAAATGAGTCATTTTTATCAGCCAAACGCAGTATGGACAGTAGATCTTGATGCGGCTTGGTCACATGGACGGTTTAGTAATGATGCACTAGAGGGCAACCGTATTAGTGGAGCCATGGAAAAGACGGCATCACTTGGCCTGACTTATCAACCATACGAAGACTGGGATATTGGGCTGCGTGGCCGCTATTTTGGTTCTCGACCTTTGATTGAAGATAATAGTAAACGGGCGACTGCATCCACTTTGCTCAATGCTCAAGTAACCTATCGCCCTCATCCTGACTGGCAAGCACGGCTTGAAGTGTTTAATTTGCTGGATCGCAAGGTGAATGACATCGAATACTTTTATGCGTCATGTTTACCTAGCGAACTCAGTACGCCGATCTGCGCTGCCAATGCAAATGAACGCGAAGGTGTAGAAGATCGGCATGTACATCCAGCTGAGCCGCGTAGTCTTCGCTTATCAGTACGCTTGAGCTTTTAAACTGGCAGTAATCACTCTCAGCGTACCCTCAAAAGGGTGCCAGTATTTTGGCGCACTTGGTGGCTTGATGGTCTTAATCACGCCAAGCCCTCAGGCAGTTGGCTTTGTTAAAGTGACAGCTCAAAACGCATAAGAACAGATCACCACTCAGTGGGATGATAATCCTTAAAAAATTGACCATACATACTTCTACCTAACGCCCACGCCGTTCTTGCCAGTGCCGCAACTCAGACGGCCGCAAGCCATAGCGTGCCAATACGCCTTCATGCAGTCGCCCAAGCTCCTGCACCATCAATGCCTGTACGTTGCTTTGCTCAACATCTGGCACGTATTGTCTGACCGCTTGTTGAATCAGTGTCAGTGGATCTGCATCTGGTTGGCTAACTACCGCATGAATAGTTTGTTTAATCAAATCACGCCATGCAAGCCTGAGCGGGTCTGGTTCTGCCAGTTCTTGTTTAATCGCCAGATATTCTTGTGCAGAGCGTTGATACGCCCAAACATACAGATCGCGCAACAGTTCGACGCGGGTCATTTCGTACACGCCCAAGATCGCACGGCTATAGGCATGTTCTGGCACATCCAAGAAAGTTAACGGGCAAAGATTCATCCGAAACAAGGGTAAGTTGGCTGCCAAGCGCGAAGTGCGTTTGTTCATATCAGCAAATGGTTGTAAATATGGCAAATGCACCATCATAAAAAATGATTGCTCAAACGGATCATCGATCTGATTGGCCTTATCCAATAACAAATCAAAAAACTCGTTGATCTGCTGCGGCACAGATAACGGACGATAAGCGCTCTTGGTGATATCGACCATATGCTGTCGAATCCGTCCCTCGTCTGCTGGATTGGGCAACAGGTTTTCCGCCAATGCGCTGTGTAGATTCATCAGCGTATAGCGGTTAAAACTGGCGCTGTCGATGTTATCAACCAGCAGTTCAATCGCTGTTTTATGGTTCAAGATCATTTGGGTTTCGATGGCGGCTTTACCACGCGCCGCTTGACCATGCTCAATCAGTTCACGGGTATCGAGTCTGGAATACGTATTTCCTTCCAGATGACTGGATGCCCAAGACAAATCAATCAACAGGCGATTCAAGATGGCGCGGCTGTAGGTGCCTGCGGCCAGTGTCGTGGCTGAGGTACGCCCGATCTGATGCAGTTGGCGTCGTAGTGGCTCAGACAAGTAGGGTCTGTTGACGTTTCACATTGGCAACCAGATGAAGGCACATGCTAATGCCACCAGACTGACGAAATTACGTTTCAGTTTATCGTATCTCGTGGCAATGGCTCTAAACTGCTTCAGCCGTGCAA
>JAYXXU010000115.1:0-2263 GCA_036019135.1 Pseudomonadota bacterium
CGACGTTCACCCAACCCCTGAACGACGTTCACACTATCCCCCATAATCCATCAATTATCCCCCAATTATCCCCCAGTGTTATCGCGCGCGAGGAAATTGAGCAACCAACACCTTCACCAACCAAAACGCCTAAGGCGGAAAAAACCACTGTCACATTCAAGCAGGTCATGGAGGTGATCACTGGTATCAGCGAACAGGCTGCAAAGGATTTAATCAGCCATCGCATGAGAAACAAAAAAGCCAGTTTTACCGTTACCGCTTTAAAAAAAATGGGCAATGAAATGCTCGTCTCTGCGGATCAGCACAATTTGCTGATTGACGATGTGGTGGGTGAGTTTCTAACAACCACTTGGACAGGATTTCGTTCGGACTGGTTCACCAATCGCATCAACTCAAACGCATCAAAACAAAAAACCAGCCAATCATCTTGGCAGCAGCAGCAAGACGAAAAATGGGGTGGATTCTTTAGCGAGGCAGCAAGCCCGTGCCCAAAGACTGTAAACCCTGACAACGTGATTTCTTTTGGAGCATTGCGTCATGGTTAATATCACTGCCCAAGATACCGTCCGCCTGATCTCAAAAATGCGTGCGCTCTACGGTCGCAAGTTTGACCAGCAATGGGCGGGCGTTGATCCCCAGATGCTTGCTGAGACGTTTGCGGATGGCTTGCAAGGTTTGACTGAGCAGGAACTCAGAAACGGCATACAGCGGATGATGCGAGAGCCTTGGCCGCCAACAATTCCTGAATTTCGTCAGTGGTGCGAACAGGGCGGATCGTGGTTTACAGCCGATGAAGCTTGGGCAATGTCACTAGCTTATTTGGCTGACCCAGATCAGGAGATCACCACTCAGGCCAAAACCGCACTCACAAAAATTCGTTACATCATCGACAACGAAGGCCAAAAAGCGGCGGCACGAGCATTCAAAGATTTTTATGTGCGAGTCGTGGAGGAGGCTAAGACACAGGGCGTTGCTCAGTCGATCTACAAGCCTAAAGTGCTGCCCAAGCCCCAGCCAGCCCCTGAGCCAACAGCCGAGGAGGCTGCCGAACAAAAGGCCAAAGCTCAGCACTACGCAGCCAAGCTAAAAAAAATGCTGGAGGGGGCGGCATGAGTATCAAAATCACAGACTTATCACCAGCAATGCAGGCTTCACTGCTCGCAAAGCTCGGAACATCGCCAAAAAAGCCACGTTCTAAGAAAAAAACCAGTCAAGGCGACAGCTTAGGACGTGAAAAGACTGGATCAGTGGGCGAACAAACATTAGCATTGCACCTTCGGACGCATGGTGTGGCGTTCGAGACAGAATTTCGATTCAATCCTGATCGTCGGTGGAAGTCAGATTTTCGAATTCTAAAAACAAAAATGCTTGTCGAAGTCGAGGGTGGTACTTGGACGGGCGGACGGCATACTCGCGGCAAGGGGTATGCGCAAGACTGCGAAAAATATAACTGGGCAACATCTCACGGTTTCCTCGTTCTGCGCTACACAACGGCGCAAGTCAATTCGGGTATGGCACTTGAAGGGATTTTAACGGCTTTAAAAAACATCGGAGATGTCAGAGATGGCTCATAGCTTAGAGTTAATTACACGTTTGAACACCAAGCACCAGCAGTACCAAATGGGACGCGGTGGCACTACAGAACTGACTTGGGATGCAATCGCTGCGGCAACATGCGGACTGTCGCGTACTCACTTACTGCTGCTGCACATGCTACGCGGTGGTGCAACATCAGACGAGCGCATGGAGTTTCGCGGCTGGCTGAATGATCTGGTTTTGCGCAAGATTCAGGATGGCGGCAAGAAGCCACGGCGCGGACTGAGCATCGAAGAAGTGGCGGCAGGGGTTACAACAATCGCGCTGTACTCGTATCTGCATGCAGCGGGTCAATGTGAATTTTGTGGTGGTGATGGTCTGGTCGCATCGCTCAGTGCAAAGAAAATCGAAGATCTGGCAAAGAAATTATCATCGAATGGTCGGCTGACCAAAGGCTCAAAGTTTGAGATCAAGAATCCAGACATGGAAAATTGTCGTCACTGTCGTGGTACTGGTGTTCAGCCTTGGCCGTATCGCGCCCGCTTGCAGATGGCGGGTTGGATCAATACCGCGTCGAATGTCGGACCTGTACAGCCAAAAATGACTGAAGATAATTACCGCAAGAACTGGGGCGAGTACGAAAACATCGCATTCTCTGCAATCAAGCTGCTTGAGAATCAGGCCGAGGAATGGCTGCTTTGGCATCTCGGGATTATTGACGATGACG
>JAYXXU010000116.1:0-10203 GCA_036019135.1 Pseudomonadota bacterium
ATATTCCGCCAAATAATGAATCGCCGCTTCTGGATAACATACGGGCAATTGCTGCCCCAATTGCCGCAAATAACGCCACGCGCGTAATTGCATATAAGTTTTGGTCGCTGCACTGACGGCGTAAGCGGGTGCAGTATGGCGTTGCATGTCCAATTGCGCCGCAATCAGTCCCAGCATTGCATAGTCATGCCGTTGTTCGGCTTGTTTAAAAATCAGCTTAATCGCCTTCCACACGCCATAGACCAATGGTAAGCGGCGAATGGCTTGCATCAAGACATAACGCGCGTAGGGTAGAGAATCGTCCCATAAACTCAGCAAAATCACATGTAGCTTAAAACGGTCTGGTAGCGGATAAACCTGAGAGGTCTCCAATTCGGCCAGCTTGGCCAGCCGCGTACTGAACTGCACCTCGTCGGGTTGTGCACGAAATTCCGCACTGAAAATCTGATCTAAAAACCGCTGAAACGTGAGCGCCTCATCTGGCAACGGTTGTTCAGGCACAGTGTCGGGCTGATTGACCATGCTCAACAAATAATCCACCAATAATGGATCTTGCTGCTGCCATGCGTGTTGAATATCGTGAAGGGTATACATCATGCGCGATCCATTTTTTACTAAACACTGACGATGAGATTGATCTTTTTTGTCCCAGACAAACGATACTGTATTCTGTTCATTGCGTGTAGTAGATACGGTATGTTTATTATGCGAATAAGTTGTTTTTTATCAAGATCAATACCAGATTCAAGCGACTTGGTTTGTCGCACTGGGTTTTATTCAGGCAACAAAAAAGGAGCTGTGATGAGCTCCTCAATTGTATTGATAAATCTACCTTGATGACCTGATACATGGAAGACTCACTGACCAGCGCCACAGGTACGTCCTGTAGCTACTAGCTAAATCGCGTTCGCGCGATTGCGCCAGCCAGCTAGTTGCTACAGGACGTACCTGTGGCATAGCTGGGCTGAAACAGTCTTCCTTGTGTGCAATGTAGGAGAATAACCCACGAATGGCGCAACGCCACTCCACACCCGAAGGTGTATCGCTAGACTTTTCAATGATGCTAATGTCGCAGAGTTGTCTAATCAGGTCAAGTATAGTGCGTCACAGATTAACGCGTACATGCAGAATTTTGAGATTTTTTTGGTTGATGAGCGAAAAATTGTTGATGTTGTCACTCCTAAATGGATTGCAATCGACATGCACAGAGAGTTGATATCGTATGATTGAAAGTTTATTTAACATAAGAATCATTATACGATACTAATACTGCGGATATTGGCAATTTGGCACATATCCTGCTTAATCAAACTTAGTGGAGTCGCAAGGTTGTCACAATTTGCTGTGATAGCCGCTCACGATGCACAAAGATCGCTAGGGTTCCGATGCGCCGCACAACGTTGGTGCATGACTGGTCCGAGAGCAATCGGTTCGCTGATCCAATGCGTTATGTTGGGGCGGATTACACGGCGGGACAAAAGCCCGGGAGGACACGTCACAGTGAGTGCGTACTCTCGTCTTTCGTTTGCTTTGGAGTCCTCCCAATGTCCCAATCTAGTCTACCGTCATCCCCACATTATGATGCACAACCGTTGTGGGAAGACATATTGCCTGCTGGCTTTCATTGGTCAGCACGCTTACGTCGGGGCACAGTTTTACGCTTGACCACTCGAGAAGCTGGCGCAAATTTATCCGCACTGCTATTTAATGCCGAAGAAAAACTCGAACGCTTGAATATTCCTGATAGCCTCAAAGCCCAACACACTGCTTATTTGACCACAGGACACGCCTGCTATTCTGATATGGGGCGTATTTTGGCCGCGATCATTCACGATACTGTTGGTTGGCATGATGTGTGGTGTGGGCTAAGTGATGCAGCACAAATTGCCGAGCGCTATGGCAGCAAGACCTATGCCGATGCACGCAATGCCATGTATCGCAATGGCCGCGACAGCTTGTTGATCGAACTAGGCAAATGGGGCTTGGGCAAGCGTGATTTGGTGACTCCGATCAATTTTTTTAGCAAAGTCAGTGTCGATGCCGAGGGTCAATTACAGTGGCATGCTGACCATGCGCCAGCGGGTTCTGTGGTTGAGCTTAGACTTGAGATGGATTGCTTGCTATTGCTCTCCTCTGCCCCGCATCCACTTGATCACCGACCCAGCTACTCACCTGCCGCCATCACCTTGACTGCGTTTGCTGCCCATCCGTTGACAGTGGATGATCCCTGCCTCACTGCGTGCGCCGAAAATACGCGCGGTTATCAGAATAACGCCCGTTACTTTAATCTGTCGTCGATGGTAGGAGTATAAGTCATGACAATAGCGAGCAATACTCAGCTAAAAACCAGCGCTTTGTCGGTCGATCAAGCCATTCTCAATGAAATTTGCCCATCAGGTGAGCCATGGATGGGGTATGTGGCGCAAGGCCAGACCTTCCGTATTGTTGATTTGGAAGGCAATCAAGCAGTCGATACGATTTTATTTAATGCCCAAAACCCTGAAGAGCGCTATAGCGTGACCGATACGATTCAGCGCAATGGCAATCTGTATTTAGGCATGGGAACACAGTTGTACTCTAACGAAGGCCGTCCTCTGGCACAGATCAGTGCCGATACCTGTGGCCGCCATGACACAATAGGCGGCGCGTGTGCCAGCGAAAGCAATACCGTGCGTTATGCCTTGGAAAAACGTCCAATGCACAGTTGCCGTGATAATTACATGCACGCGATTGCGAATTTTAAATTGGCACAGGATTTGGGCTTAACGGTACGCGATATTGGCGCAAATATTAATTTTTTTATGAATGTCCCTGTCACACCCGAAGGGGATTTGACCTTTGCGGATGGTATTTCGGGTGCGGGCAAATATGTCGAGATTGTTGCTGCCATGGATCTGGTGGTGTTGATTTCCAATTGCCCACAACTGAACAATCCCTGTAATGCCTACAACCCAACCCCGATTCAGTTGCTCATTTGGGATGCCCCTGCTGCGGTCGAAACATTGCAGACAGGAGACATAAGCCATGTTTGATAAAGTATTGATTGCCAATCGCGGAGTGATTGCGTGCCGTATCATTCGCACGCTACAACAACTGGGAGTTGCTTCCGTTGCTGTCTATTCAGATGCTGATCAAGATGCACGGCATGTCAGCTTGGCAGATCAAGCCATTCGCATTGGCACGGCCGCCGCGAGTGATAGTTATTTGTGTGCAGATCGGATCATACAGGCTGCGTTAGAGACTGGCGCTCAAGCGATTCATGCAGGCTATGGATTTTTATCTGAAAATGCTGATTTTGCGGAACAATGTGAGGCGTTAGGCTTGGCTTTTATTGGGCCAACACCTGACCAAATGCGGGCGTTTGGCCTCAAACATACTGCGCGTGAGCTAGCGATTGCCAGCGGTGTGCCATTGCTGACAGGGAGTGGCTTGCTCACTGATTTGGCGCATGCACAAGCAGAGGCGGCTCGGATTGGTTATCCCGTCATGCTCAAAAGTAGTGCAGGCGGCGGTGGGATTGGGATGCGGCTGGTCTGGTCTGCTGATGCGCTGAATGATGCCTATCAAACAGTGTCTCGATTGGCGCAGGCAAATTTTAAAGATGCAGGATTGTATCTCGAAAAATATGTCCAAGCCGCGCGCCACATTGAGGTGCAAGTATTCGGTGATGGGCAAGGACGGGTCTTGGCATTGGGTGAACGGGACTGTTCCGTACAGCGACGCAACCAAAAAGTGATTGAAGAAACCCCTGCCCCACATCTCACAGATGATCAACGCCAAGCTTTATATGATACAGCGATTCGACTGATGCAATCGGTCAATTATCGTTCGGCAGGCACGGTTGAGTTCGTCATGGATGCGACCAGTGGCGAGTTTTACTTTTTGGAGGTTAATACTCGCTTACAAGTCGAACACGGTATTACAGAGCAAGTGTTCGGAGTGGACTTGGTGGCGTGGATGGTTCAGTTGGCCAGTGGCACATTTACATGGCCGAGCGAACCGCCAATTGCAAGAGGCTATTCGATCCAAACCCGCCTCTATGCTGAAGATGCTGCACGGGATTTTCAGCCGTCATCGGGTCAATTGACCGAAGTGATTTTCCCTGAAGCCAGTCCCACCAACGCAGAGCAGGCGGGAATTCGGGTCGAGACTGCTGTACAGCGTGGCTCATCTGTTCCACCGTATTATGATCCCATGCTCGCCAAGCTGATTGTCACAGCACCGACACGCGAAGCAGCTTTACAGCAACTACAACAGGCATTACAACAGACTGAACTGGCAGGCATTGAGACCAATCGCGATTACCTACTGAGTATCATTCAGCATCCCACATTTCAGACAGGTCAGCAAACCACCCAGTTTTTACAAGGACTGACATGGCAAGCACAACGGATTGAGGTGTTACAAGCAGGGGTGCAAACCAGCGTTCAAGATGCCACAGGGCGACTGGGCTACTGGGATGTCGGCGTGCCACCATCGGGTGCGATGGACAGTTTGAGTTTACGGATTGCCAATCAATTATTAGGCAACCCTGAAAACGCCGCAGGGCTGGAAATGACACTGGTTGGTGCGACGCTTAAGTTTCATTGCGACAGTCGTATTTGTCTGACGGGTGGCACGCTAAGTGTAAGTCTTGATGGACAGGCACAGCCAATGTGGCAAGTCTTGACAGTGCAAGCGGGGCAAACCTTGAGTCTAGGCAAAGTGAGCCACGGCTGCCGTAGTTATTTGGCAGTAGCTGGTGGCATTCAAGTGCCTGAATATTTGGGTAGTCGTGCCACTTTTAGCCTCGGGCAGTTTGGTGGGCATGCAGGTCGCCTGCTTCGATTGGGCGATATGTTGCCGATTCATGCCACTAATATTTCTAATACCTTACCCCAAACACCGCCTACATCAGTGGTGCAGCCGATCACTATTGCGCCGCCTGAGCACACATGGCAAATCGCGGTGCGTTATGGCCCGCATGGTGCACCTGATTTTTTTACTGATGCTGATATTCAGATGTTGTTTGCGACTGATTGGGAAGTGCATTACAACTCCAGTCGAACGGGTATTCGTCTGATCGGGCCCAAACCTGAATGGGCACGCACCGATGGTGGAGAAGCGGGTCTACATCCCTCCAATATTCATGACAATGCTTATGCGATTGGAGCAGTTGATTTTACAGGCGATATGCCCGTGATCTTGGGGGTCGATGGCCCAAGTTTGGGCGGATTTGTCTGTCCCTGTGTGGTGGTCAAAGCCGAGCTGTGGAAACTGGGGCAACTCAAAGCAGGTGACAAAATCCGTTTTATTCCGATCAGCCAAGCCCAAAGTGATCAATTGGAATGTGCGCAAACTCAAGCCTTAAAGCATAAGACCCTTGTGCTTGACTCTTTGTATCAGCAAGCGGCACAGGCCGAGCCAGAGACCTTAGACTCGGCTATTCTAGCCACGCAACCCGCCTCACAAAATCCATGTGTGGTCTATCGAGCGGCAGGTGATAACTACTTGCTGGTCGAATATGGCGATTGGGTGCTGGATCTGAATTTGCGCTTTCGGGTACATGCCTTGATGCAATGGGTACAACAACAGCAATGGCCTGCCGTGATTGATCTCACCCCAGCGATTCGCTCATTACAGGTGCATTACGATGCCAATCTGATGTCACAAGACCAATTGCTGGCACAACTGCAATTGGCCGAAATGCACTTGCCTGCCATTGACGACATGGTTGTCCCTTCTCGTACGGTTTGGCTGCCGTTGGCATGGGATGATTCACAAACGCGCTTGGCGATTGAAAAATATATGCAATCGGTACGACCCGATGCGCCTTGGTGTCCCAGTAATCTTGAGTTTATTCGCCGTATGAATGGCCTCGACAGTATCGAGGATGTCAAATCCATCGTCTATGATGCATCGTACTTGGTGATGGGACTGGGCGATGTCTATCTGGGTGCGCCTGTTGCAACCCCACTCGATCCTCGGCATCGCTTAGTCACCACCAAATATAATCCTGCCCGCACATGGACGCCCGAAAACGCGGTCGGCATCGGCGGTGCATACATGTGCATTTATGGCATGGAAGGGCCTGGCGGCTATCAATTCGTAGGACGTACCTTACAGGTCTGGAACCGCTATCAACAGACCCCAGAATTTGAAGCAGGTAAGCCTTGGTTGCTGCGCTTCTTTGATCAGATTCGTTTTTATGAAGTCAGCGAAGATCAGCTACTCCAGATGAGACAAGATTTTGCGGCTGGGCGCTTACGGCTCAAGATTGAACAGGGTGAACTGAGTCTGCGCGAATACAATCAGTTTTTGACAGACCAAGCCGATAGTATTACGGCGTTTAAAACCCAACAACAAACGGCGTTTGATGCGGAACGTGAGCGCTGGCAACAGGCTGGCCAAGCTGAATATCTCAGTGACAGTGAGCATCCGCCGCACGATACCAAACAGATCGACCTGCCCGAACATGCACATGCCATTGAATCACCTGTCTCAGGCAGTGTCTGGCAGATCAACGTACAAACAGGCCAAACCGTGCAAGCGGGTGATGTCCTTGCCGTGATTGAATCCATGAAAATGGAGTTTCCTGTGCTGGCTACACAGTCTGGTGTGGTTGGTCAAACCTTGCTAAACGCAGGGCAAGCGGTACATGCAGGGCAAAGCATCCTAGTGCTGTTGGACGCAACAGCGTAATCCAGCATAACGCAGCATATTGCCCTGACTGCCCCAAATATGCTCACCAATTCCCCACCTTGTCTGCATCTCGCCTGTTTTGGTGCAGACGGCTCGCTAAATCAACCCAAAACGGCTGGTTTAGCAATGCTTATAGTTGGCACATCAATTGCTTGTCTAAAAGTATTACCAAAATACGATATGGTAATACTGAACGCGCATTGGAGATTAGACTCATGACCGCAGCTTTTACCCGTATCAAACCCTTGGCAATCTTAATGATCACGATTGCCGCGCTACAAACCTCCTGTAGCAAACAACCTGATCAGACCGCCAATACAGCCGCCAACGCCACGAGTAGTCAGCCTCTGTTGATTGGATACAGCGATTGGCCTGGTTGGGTTGCTTGGCAGGTCGCAATTGACAAAGGCTGGCTCAGTGCAGCGGGTGTGGATGTCAAGTTTGAGTGGTTCGACTACGCCGCCTCGCTGGATGCTTTTGCTGCTGGTCGTTTGGATGCAGTGTTGGCAACCAATGGCGATAATCTGGTCAATAGTGCCAATGGCAGCCGTGGCATCATGGTGCTAATGACGGATTACTCCAATGGCAATGACATGATTATTGCCCAGCCAAATGTGACCAATTTAAATGACCTCAAAGGTAAAACCGTCGCGGTTGAACATGGTTTGGTCGAGCATTTATTACTCTCCAATGCACTCAAAAAAGCCAGTCTATCCATCAATGATGTCAAACTACAAAACGCCCCAACCAACGAAATGCCACAAATGCTGGCCTCTGGTCATGTAGCAGCCGTGGGCGCGTGGCAACCGATTGCGGGTCAAACCCTGAAGGCGGTTAGTGGCGCAAAACCGCTGTATACCTCGGCTGACGAACCAGGCTTGATTTATGACGTGTTGGCCGTCACGCCCACCAGTCTTGGGCAACGGCGCGCCGATTGGGTCAAAGTCGTCAAAGTCTGGGATCAAGTGGTGAGCTATATCAATGATCCGAACACACAAGCCGATGCACTGAATATCATGGCTGCTCGTGCAGGTGTCACTGCCGCAGAATATGCCGACTTTTTGGGTGGTACACGTCTGCTCAGTTTGGCCGAAAACCAAGCGGCAATGGATAAAAATGACAGCCTACAGTCGCTGTATGGCTCAAGCTATTTTGTCAATCAATTCAATGTCGAAAATCAAATCTACCCCCAACCTGTCGATGTGGATAGCTTAATTGATGCCAAGTTGGTGTTTGGTCAATAACCTGTCAATGGAACGAACCCTATGGCTGGCGTCGCACGTATTTTAAGCCGCAAACAATCTATCGGCTTGGGGATTTCCTCGTTTGCACTGCCGATTTTGATCTGGTGCGCGGTGAGTTATCTGCCATTTTTATGGCATCCTCAAGTCATGATCACCAATGCGGGTGATGTCAGTTACTTTCAGGTGGATACGCGTACTGAGCGCAATACTTTTGCGCTCGAAGTACACAACATGCAACAAGCTGGCTTGCGGCCGCCCGAAGGAGAGCCTGCCAATCCGGTCTATTTGCCCGCACCGCATCAAGTTGCAACCGCGTTTGTCACTGCGTTTACCACTCCACCCGTCCAACGTGATGCACCTTGGCTACATCAAAGCTTAGCGCATAGCGTCACCTTGGTATTTTGGGCGTTCTTCTTGGCGTCATTGATCGGTGTTCCACTCGGGATTTTGTGTGGCAGTTCAGTCATCATCTCTCGTTTAACTGAGCCATTTATTGAGTTTTTTAGGTACTTGCCTGCGCCTGCATTTGGGGCGTTGGCTGTGGCGATTCTGGGAATCTATGATGCTCCAAAAGTCGCGATTATCGTGATTGGGACGTTGTTTCAACAGATTTTGATCATTGCCAACACCACACGTAAAGTTGATCTTGGCTTACTCGAAGCGTCGGCCACACTGGGGGCAAATCGTTGGCAGCGTTTGACCAAGGTCACCATTCCTGCGATTTTGCCTGATGTTTATCGTGACCAACGTATTTTGCTCGGCTGGGCTTGGACATATTTAATCGTAGCGGAATTGGTCGGAGCAAGCTCAGGCATTACATGGTTTATTACCCAACAAGCCCGTTATCAAAATTTTGATCAAGTCTATGCTGCGATTTTAATGATTGGCATCATTGGGCTGGTCACGGACTTAATTTTGGCCAAATTAGGACAGTATTTATTCCGCTGGAATCGAGGGCATAGCAAATGAACGACAATACGCAGCAAAACCTCAAATTATTACAGTCTCAGCCCGAAATTCAGCAGAGATTTGAGCAAATTTATCAACGTCCTGTCTTATTAAAAGTCGAAGGGCTGCATAAATATTTTCAAACTGCCAAAGGGTCACTGTTAGCATTAAAAAATATTAACCTCAAAATTCATCGACGTGAGCTGATTTGTGTCATTGGCGCATCAGGCTGCGGCAAATCGACTCTGAGCCGCATTATTGCTGGCTTAGAACCATTTGACAGTGGATCATTGCAACTTGACGGCCAACCGATTACTGATGTTGGTGCGGATCGAGGCATGGTGTTTCAAGGCTATACCTTGTTTCCATGGCGTACAGTCAAACAGAACGTGATGTTTGGCCCACAAATGCGCGGACAAGGCAAACTGGCGGCTGAACAAGCGGCATTGCAATGGCTGGATTTGATTGGGCTGAGTGGTTTTGCAGATCACTATCCGCATCAACTGTCGGGTGGCATGAAGCAGCGGGTTGCGATTGCACGCGCGCTCGTCAATGAGCCCCGAGTCTTGCTGATGGACGAGCCATTTGGCGCACTTGACCCACATACCCGCCAAAAAATGCAGCAGCATCTGCTTGAAATATGGAAAAATATTGATATTACCATTGTGTTTGTCACCCATGATATGGATGAAGCCATCTTGCTGGCTGATCGAATCGTGGTACTCAAACCTCATCCTGGTGAACTCCAAGAAATCATTGAAGTACCACTCACCCGCCCAAGGCATCCCAAAATGATGGATGAGCCTGCCTTTCGAGCAACGCGAGAGTATTTGGATGATTTGATTCATGGTCACGATACCACAACTGATACGGTTGATCCTGCATTGGATCTCATTCCACAAATTCCGCGGATGACTCGTGTGGATGATAACGCCGAATAGCAGTTCGATGGGTGAGTCAGCCGTGTGCCAAAACTTGGGCGTTGCTCAGCATACCTGCATGCTAAACTTGCGCTTTTGGCAGACTTGGAAATTCTGATGACTCAAACGCATAAAACTAATCAAAATATCAGTCGTATCAGTATGTCGCTGCCTTGTGAGTTATTAACTGAGCTTGATCAGATGGTAGGTCAGCGTGGGTTCGATAGTCGCTCCCAAGCGATTGCTGATATGATTCATCAACAAGTTACCAGCCATAAACAACAGCTTGGCAATGATATTATGGTAGGGACAATCACTTTATTATATGACCGATCCGTGCCTAATCTACAGCGTCAATTGGCTGATCTACAATATCAATATCTAGCGGAGGTGATTAGCTCGCTTCATGT
>JAYXXU010000117.1:0-3619 GCA_036019135.1 Pseudomonadota bacterium
TGTCATTGATCTAGGTTAATAGACCGTCAGTCGTCATTTTTGGAGTGCGGCGTTGGCGGTTGTGGCAGATCATAGTCTCGCACCCCTAGCAAGTATAAAATCCCATCCAATCCAACGCTTGAGATCGCTTGATTGGCGCTTTGGCGTACCAATGGCTTGGCACGATAGGCCACACCGAGTCCTGCAATGGACAGCATCGGTAGGTCGTTGGCACCATCCCCGACCGCAATGGCTTGCTCTAAGCTAATGCCCTCACGGGCAGCTAGCTGACGGAGCAATTCAGCCTTGCGTGCGCCATCGACCACTTGACCGACCACGCGTCCTGTGACTTTGCCATCTTGAATATCAAGGATGTTGGCATGGACTTCATCAATACCGAGCTTGCGTTGCAGATACTCCGCAAAATACGTAAACCCCCCCGAGAGAATCGCGGTGCGATAGCCCAGTGCTTTGAGTGTCGAGATCAGTTGTGCTGCGCCTTCAGTGATGGTCAGGCGTGCTGCAATGCTCGCCAATACGCTTTCGGATAAGCCTTCGAGTAGGGCGACACGCGCGGCAAAGCTTTGTTTAAAGTCTAGCTCGCCTTGCATGGCGAGTTCAGTGATTTCGGCCACTTGCGCACCAACGCCTGCCTCAAGCGCCAGTTCGTCGATCACCTCTTGTTCAATCAAGGTCGAGTCCATATCAAAACAGACCAGACGGCGGTTACGACGATAGACATTGTCTTCTTGTACTGCAATATCAATCGACAGTTCATGTGACAAACGCAGACAGTCGGCCTTGAGTGATTGGGCATCTAGCAGTTTGCCGCGCACCCCAAACTCCACACAGGCTTTGCCTTGTAGTTGGGCATCGTCCAATTGATTGATCGACAGTCGTCCAGACAAGCGATTGAGTGTTTCGATATTAAAACCATAACGTGAGATCACGGCTGCAACCGCAGATAATTGGCTGGGTGTGAGTGCGCGTGCCAATACCGTGACGATATGACGAGTTTGGCCACCATCGCTGACCCATTTTTGGTAGTGTTCTTCGCTGATCGGTTTAAAGCGTACTGTCAAGCCCAGTTCTTGTGCAATCAATAGCATATCGCGCATGGCGAGCGCGGTCGCCGTCGCACTGGGGCTGGCAGTGACAATCCCCAGCGTCAGTTGATCATGGATGACCCCTTGACCAACATCCAACACATCTAGGCCATGGCGTGCCAAGACGGCCATCAGTCGGGTGAACTGATTGGGCTGATCAGGCCCTAAAAATGACATTAAAATGATTTCGTGCATTGCATCGCTCATGCTTGAGTGACAAGATTGTTCGAATCATAATCTATTCGCCATTCTTTGTGCTGGAAGTCCGCTTGAACGCTCCTCGTCAAGGCTTATATGCCGCTTTACTCGCCACCAGTTTTGTCATCCATGCCGTTTTGATGGTTCAGGGGACTGAACATCAGTTGTCTGTTACGCGGGAGGCACAGGGTGAACTGATGACCCGCCAATTGGTGGTGGATACTCTATCGGCTGTGGTTGCCAATGACACGGTTGGACTGGCGTTGTTGACTCGTCGCTACAGCGAGCGACCAGATGTGGCTCAGATTCGGGTGTTGGGTGCGCAAGGACAGGTGTTGGCCAGTGGTGGAGCGGCTTTGACCCGCGGTGGGCAGGTGTTTCAGCAGCAAATCGAGTTGGATCAACGTCCAATTGGACAGGTGGAATTGACGTTGATTGAGCCTACCCGCGGTGAGATCATTCATCACCAGTGGTTGCCGTTGCTCTTCTCGCTACTAACACATCTCATGTTGTGGCTGTTGTATCGTGTGGTAGCACGTCCTAAGCGTTCAATCGTGACTGCAACTGTTGCCGCCCCAGTTTTACCACCCTCTACGGTAGACAAGCCCACAGTTCATTCTGAGCCGCCACAGTCACCACCGCCTGTAGTGGACATGCCTGTCGAGCTACAGATTGGGTTTGATGACCCACGTCAATTGCTGGATACGCTGAGTCCAAGTTTGGCCGAGCCGTATTATTTATTGTGTCAGACGCTGTTAGAGCAATCGATCACTCATCTGGCACGGCTGAGTGGACAGAGTGTGCCGACTTGTAAGGTATTGTCTAAATTCACAGTAGATGGAGCGCGGATTGGCTTGAGTGGTGCGCCGCAAGCCATGTTGGCCGAGTATGCGATGGAGTTGGGTAGTCTGTTTAATCTGTTGGCCGCAGTGGTGTATCGTCGCCATCGTGAGCAAAAGCACTTTGCTTTGCACACCCGTGTGGCGATTGCGGTGACGCAACCTGATCAGCCCGCCAAAGAGACTGTTGAGCGCCTGTTGCCATACGCGCGTAGTGAGGGCGTGGTGATTCATGCACCCGAAAAAATCGTAACGGCGCTGTTACATCGCACCCCGCTCAGTCCACTTGAGCATCCAATGAATGCTCTCATGCGTGAGGCAATGCATGTGGATGGTCTCAGTGCCGCACAAGCCCAACGGATTGGGCAGGCACGGGATCAGATTTTGGGTGGGGCGTCAGGTACGCGTGATATCGCGTCACAAGGCTAGGGAGTGTTGGCGTGGCTTAGAACCATGTAGAGAGTAAAACCCACAAGCCCAACACGGCAAAAATCGCGGCTGCCGTGCCATGAATCCACTTAAGTGGCAGTCGCCCCGCCATGTTGTCACCGATCAGTACCGCAGGGGCATTAGCAATCATCATGCCGATGGTTGTGCCCATCAAGACGGGAACCAATGCATCAAAACGAGCAGCCAATGCGACGGTGGCAATTTGGGTTTTGTCACCGATCTCAGCTATAAAGAACAATACAAACGTCGCCCCAAATACGCCGAGTTTTTGCCATTTTTGAATGCTGCCTGATTCATCATCGAGTTGGTCTGGAATCAACATCCAGCCCGCCATCGCCAAAAAAGACAAGCCCAGCAGCCAGCGTAAAATATCATCGCTGATCATGCTATTGACCCACTGACCAAGAGCAGCAGCCAATGCGTGATTGAGTAGGGTAGCGACAAAAATCGCCAATAAAATCGGGATGGGTTTACGAAAGCGAGCAGCCAGAAGCAAGGCGAGCAGTTGGGTTTTATCGCCCATTTCAGCCAGTGTGACGAGGCCAGTGGAGATCAGAAAAGCGTCCATTGAAGACTCTCTTGGGGCTGGTGCAACCGATGATCTATTGCTCCGCCAGCCCACTGTGTCAGAGTCATAGATCAAAGGTCTTGCTGATCTGAGCGATAGACGCGGTCAGATTGTCTTGGCCATACCGATGCGCGGTAAGGATGTTGACCAAGACCACCTCGCTACCCAAGACGGTAGTCGAAGCATAGCTACTCCCCAATGATGCGGGTAGTCTAGCAGGAAGTTTGGGATTGTGGGAGAGGTCGTCGGGTCTTCAGGTATAGATTGTCAGTTGCAAGCTTGAGCGTGCTGTGCTAATTTTTTCAGGGCGCTAAGGTTTGCAAGGCCTAATAACACTGTCACAGACAGTCCTAAAAGAACAGGGATCATCAATCCCATTAATAGAGCCACTTTTCATGACTGCCCTCACGACATGGCTGAACGATGCTCGGCTATTTGAAGTTTTGTTGCCTAAAAACACCCGAATGCTGGTTGAGCAT
>JAYXXU010000118.1:0-3038 GCA_036019135.1 Pseudomonadota bacterium
AGTGCGTAAAAAGCAGACTTTCACCAAGCCTGATCCTGCCTTGTTGGTGACAGAAGCAAAGTCCATGCAAGAGCAAAGAGCGCAAGTGCAAGCGGAGGCTAAAGCCCGTGCTGAAGCTGAAGCTAAAGCACGTGCTGAAGCCGAAGCTCGACAGCAAGCCACGTTAGACGCCATGCGTGCGCAACATCTGACGCCCAAAGCAGACTCATCTGCTAAAACTGAAGTAGTGGTGGTCAAGCGAGGTGCCGGTAAAGACAGTAAGCCGATTACACCTAAGCCTGTTGCTAAGCCACAGAGCAGCAAAAAAGAAACGCCTGAGCAACGTAAAGCACGCGAAGCAGAAGAAGCCCGCCTAAAAGCAACCGAAGAGGCTGCGCGTCGTGCTGCTGCTGAAGAAGCTCAGCAGCGGACACTTGAGCAAATGCGTCAAATGGCATCGAAATATGCCAATCAAGACACCAAAGCACCTGTCATTGATGAAAATGCACCATTGGCGCGTGGTTTGGTCGGTCGTGCTTATGAGGAATCATTTGCAAAAGAAGACCGTGAAATTAAACGGGGTGGTACAACTGCCGCTACCACGCGTGGTGGTAAAGGCCGTGGTCGTAACAGTCGTCAAGAAGAGCAAAGCTTCCGCCAGAACAACAAAGGTCTCAAAACCAGCCAAAGTAATAAGCATGGTTTTGAAAAACCTGTTGAAAAGCAAGTATATGATGTCCAAATCGGTGAAACGATTGTGGTATCGGATCTTGCCCAAAAAATGGCACTTAAAGTCCGTGAAGTCATCAAAATGCTGATGAAAATGGGCGAAATGGTGCGTGAAGGCGATAGCGTTGATCAAGCCACCGCAGCTTTGGTGGTCGAAGAGCTAGGTCACAATCCAATTTTGGTCAGTGATACTGCGGTCGAAGACAACCTGATCGAAGCGGCGGGCAAAGCACGTGGTGACGCCAAACCACGACCACCTGTGGTGACCATCATGGGTCACGTTGACCATGGTAAAACATCGCTGCTGGATTATATCCGCCGTACCAAAGTCGCCTCAGGCGAGGCAGGCGGGATTACGCAGCATATCGGTGCGTACCATGTCGAGACTGACAAAGGGGTGATTACCTTCTTGGATACCCCGGGTCACGCAGCGTTTACATCGATGCGGGCGCGTGGTGCCAAAGCCACTGATATCGTAGTGATCGTGGTGGCGGCTGATGATGGCGTGATGCCACAGACTGCTGAGGCGATTGAGCATGCTCGTGCCGCGGGGACACCGATCATCATTGCCATCAACAAGATGGACAAAGAAGGTGCTGACATTGATCGTGTGCTGAATGATCTGTCGGTCAAAGGTATTACCACTGAACTGTGGAATGGTGACACACCAGCCGCCAAGATCTCAGCCAAAACAGGTCAAGGTATTGATGAGCTACTGGATCTAATCTCGATTCAAGCCGAGCTGATGGAACTGACTGCTTCTGATGAAGGTGCAGCACAGGGTGTCGTGATCGAAGCACGGATTGATAAAGGTCGTGGTGCGGTCGCCAGCCTATTGGTACAAAAAGGTACGCTACAAGTCGGTGACTTGATTCTGGCAGGTGCGTTCTATGGTCGTGTACGTGCCATGACCGACGAAAACGGCCAAGCAGCGACCAGTGCAGGCCCTTCGATTCCTGTTGAGATTCTGGGCTTACCTGATGCACCGAATGCAGGCGATGAATTCCTTGTTGTGTCAGATGAGAAAAAAGCGCGTGAAGTGGCGCAGTTCCGCGCGGATCGTGAACGTAGCAAAAAGCTCGACCGTCAGTCCGATATGCGCTTGGAAAATCTATTTGCCCAAATGGGTAAACAAGACGTCCCAACCGTCAATCTGGTACTAAAAACCGATGTGCGCGGCTCGTTGGAGGCTTTAACCAATGCACTGAATGATCTATCGATTGATGACGTACAAGTACGCATTGTTGGTTCAGGTGTCGGTGCGATTACTGAGTCTGATGTGACGTTGGCCGAATCGACACGCGCCGTCCTGCTGGGCTTTAATGTCCGTGCCGATACCGCAGCACGTTTGAAGTGTCAGCAAGACGATGTTGATGTCCGCTATTACAGCATCATTTATGAAATGATTGATGACGTAAAAGCAGCGATGAGCGGCATGTTAGCACCAGAGCATCGTGAGAATATTCTCGGGATCGCCCAAGTGCGTCAAGTGTTCCGTTCGAGTCGTTTTGGTGCGGCTGCTGGCTGTATGGTCATGGAAGGCACGATCTATCGTAATAAGCCGATTCGGGTATTGCGTGACGGGATTGTGGTGTTCCAAGGCGAGCTAGAATCATTGCGCCGTCATAAAGATGATGTGAATGAAGTACGCGCAGGCATCGAATGTGGTTTGGGCGTTAAAGGTTACAACGACATCAAAGAGTTGGATCAGATTGAAGTCTATGAAGTCCAGCAAATCAAACGCACGCTTTAAGCCTGAGCAAGGCGAAAGCCGTAAGGGAGAAAGCTGATGAGTCAACGACTCAAGCGGATGGCCGATCAAGTTCAGCGTGAACTCGCTGATCTGATTCGGATGGAACTGAAAGATCCTCGGCTTGGTGGCTTGGTCACCATTTCGGGGGTGAAAGTCAGTCCAGATCTGGGGTATGCAGAAGTGTATGTCACAGTGATGGGACGTGAGTTTGAAGCCGATGATCAACATGCCGCAGCACACGAAGAAACCCTGAGTGTGCTGAATAAAGCCTCTGGCTTTTTGCGGGCAGAGTTGGGTCGTCGGATCAAGACGCGGGTGACCCCTCGATTGCGTTTTCACTATGATACGGTCACTGCTCATGGTAACTACATGACGCAGTTGATCAATAAAGCGGTGGCAGATTTGCCATCGGACGATGAGGATGCCGCAGCAGCGGATACAGACGCCAATCGTTAATATTATTCGTGTTGTCAAAAAACCACCTGTGATCAGGTGGTTTTTTTATGCCATGCATGGGGCTTAGAATGCATATCCCACACTAAAATAATGCCCAACGCCTGTGGAGTCGGTTGCTTTA
>JAYXXU010000119.1:0-4954 GCA_036019135.1 Pseudomonadota bacterium
ACTCAAGCCTTCTGGCTGGTTAAAAAATGACTTACGCAAGAGGTCTAATGTGGAATGGTAATAAACCATAACTCATACGGATGTATACGATGAATAAGTTGGCATATCTTGGCTTTGGATTATTGCTCTCGGGTTGTGGGAGTGACTCCGATCCTGTCACTCCTGCTGTATCCAGTCAAATCAAAGCCCTAGAGGTATTCGAGCTAGGTGCAGAGTCAAAACTGACCAAGACCAAGCAGTATCAATTTACCTATACCAATAACCGCTTGTCACAAGTACAAACCATGCAAGGATCTGGTGAAAGCCAGCGATCTGGTCGCGTGTGGTGCCAGTATCAAGGCCAGTCAGTAGGGCCGCTTGATTCTAGTCGAACCACTCAATTACCCGTTATGGGTGTTTCTGGTCAGATTTTAGGAAGCCTACTCGGGTTTGATCAGCGCAGCTACAGTCTATGTGCGTTTGATTTGCAGAATGCGGCACTGATGACAGAGACCGAATATCTGGACACAGTCAGCAAAACTGTACCGTTATTTGAGTACACGTGGACACATACCAAAAACAGTACGCAAGATGAGTCAGGCTTTACCACCAAAACAAGTGTGGATGAAAGCGGCAACCTACAGCCCAGTTCAGAATGTGCATCAAGTGCCTGTGATACGCTATTATTTTTCAATAATATGACCACACGCTACGTCCAGTTAAATGATCGGATGTTGGCAGATACCGTCAATAATTTATTGTACGTGTACGAGTTCGAAAATCAGAAAATCAAACAAGTCACCGAATACCGATACGCCGATATCGATCCAGTCACAGCAAGTCGCCAACTTGATCAGTTGACGCAAATAGATCAACAGCGTTATCAGTACACACCAAATCGGGTACAAATCTGTAGCGAGGGTTCGCAAACGGTGATGTATTACGATCAGCAGCGTATGGTTGAGCGTTTAGGTTTAAGCGCGGGTGAGGATGGTAAAAGCTGTACGGTAGATGATGTGGTTGTGTGGCAAGAGAAATTTACTTATTGATATAAAAAAGCCCCATGCACTCAGCACGGGGCTTTTGAGATCAGATTAGTACAACACACGTACGCGCAGTGTACCCGCTACGCCTTGGATTTTTTCCAGCGCAACTTCTGAATCACTGTCTTCCACATCAATCACCAGATAACCGACATCGCCTTTGGTCATCAGGCTCTGCGCGCAGATATTGATATTGTTTTCAGCAAACAGCGCATTGACCGCTGACAATACACCAGGCACATTCTGATGGATGTGCAGCAGACGATGTGTGCCTTCTTGCTGTGGAATCGCCACTTCTGGGAAATTGACTGCGGTCGTCGTCGCACCCGTATCACTATAGCGGACAAACTTCTCAGCTACTTCCAGACCGATGTTGGCCTGTGCCTCTTGGGTTGAGCCACCGATATGCGGGGTCAGAATCACATTTTCTAGACCACGCAACGGCGATACAAACTCCTCACCATTGGCTTTTGGCTCTTTCGGGAACACGTCAATCGCTGCGCCACCCAGATGCTTAGATTTGATTGCCTCAGCCAAGGCATCAATATCGACAGTCGTGCCACGCGCCGCATTGATAAAGATCGCGCCTTGCTTCATCTTGGCGAATTGCTCGGCCTTCATCATGTCTTTGGTCGATGGCAGCTCAGGCACATGTAGTGACACCACATCAGATTGCGCCAGTAGCTCATCCATCGTGGCGACTTGACGAGCATTACCCAGCGGCAGTTTGGTGATCACATCAAAATAAATCACTTTCATGCCTAAGCTTTCGGCCAATACTGACAACTGCGAACCAATCGAACCATAGCCGACAATCCCCAGCGTCTTGCCGCGTGCCTCATAAGAGCCTTCGGCAGATTTTGACCAGCCACCACGGTGTACGAGGAAATTCTTTTCGGGAATGCCACGCAGCAACAGAATCAGTTGACCCAGCACCAACTCCGCGACTGAACGGGTATTGGAATAGGGTGCATTAAACACTGGAATACCGCGTGTCATCGCTGTATCCAGATCAACCTGATTGGTACCGATACAGAAGCAACCGACTGCAATGAGTTTTTCGGCTGCTTCAAGCACGCGCGCCGTGATTTGGGTGCGCGAACGAAGCCCGACGAAATGTGCGTCTTTGATCTTTTCGATCAGCACATCTTCATCGAGTGCGGTCTTGATGTATTCAATATTGGAATAACCCGCATGATGCAATGTATCAAGGGCGTTTTGATGCACGCCTTCGAGCAGCAAAAAGCGAATTTTGTCTTTACCCAGCGAAAGATGCTGACTCATGGCGACTCCGAAGCAAAGGCCAAAAAAACAAGCCGATTATGTTAGCATATCTGCTCAGTCGATTGCTTTTTCTTACAGGTCTTCTTCGATGTTTCAATCCACACCTAACCTCATCTGTCAGGTGACGCATACCAACAGATTGAGGCTGGTATATTGTTGCTCTGCCTGAAGGAAGAGGTTGCTCAAGTAAGATAACGATGCGCTCCATCGTTGTCAAAATTTCTATCGCCTTCAAGGGCGAGGTTTCAGACCTGTAGAGGTTAATGATGAATGCTCCGATGACACGCCCTGCTGATTTGCCTGCCGATTTACTGGTACAACTGACCCAACTTCTCGGTGATGCGCGGGTAAAAACCGACCTTGATAGCAGGATGAATTGGGGTAAGGATTGGACGAAGCATTTTGAGCCGAATCCATCGGTGGTGGTGTTTCCCAAGACCACTAAGGAAGTGCAGGCGATTGTGCAATTGGCTAATCAGTTTGGCACTGTGATCACGCCCAGCGGTGGCAGAACAGGTCTATCCGCAGGTGCAGTCGCCGCCAATGGTGAAATCGTGCTGAGCATGGACAAGATGAACCAAATCATCGAGTTTTTACCCGCAGATCGTTTAGTACGACTGCAAGCGGGTGTGGTGACTGAACAACTTCAGCAGTTTGCCGAAGACCAAGGTTTGTACTATCCCGTTGATTTTGCATCAGCAGGGTCGAGCCAGATCGGTGGCAATATCGGCACCAATGCGGGCGGCATTAAAGTCATCAAATACGGCATGACCCGTCAATGGGTACTGGGCATGACCGTCGTCACTGGCAAGGGCGATATTCTGCATCTGAATAAAGGCATGATCAAAAACGCGACTGGCTATGATTTGCGCCAGTTGTTTATCGGCGCGGAAGGTACGCTGGGCATTGTGACTGAAGTCGAGATGAAGCTAGAGCGGCAGCCGCAAGACCTACGGGTGATGGTGCTGGGTGCGCCTGATTTTGCGTCGGTGATGCCGATTTTGCATGCGTTTCAGCAGCGGATTGATCTGACTGCGTTTGAGTTTTTTGGCGAAGTTGCGATGCAAAAAGTCATCGGCGCAGGCCATGTTGGTCGTCCATTTGATACGCCGTGTCCGTTTTATGTGTTGCTGGAGTTTGAGGGTCGTTTTGCAGAGATCGTCGATGATGCGATGGCGATTTTTGAGCATTGTGTGGAGCAGGGTTGGGTGGTCGATGGGGTGATGAGTCAGAATCAGACCCAGTTGCAGAACCTGTGGCGCTTGCGTGAGGACATCAGCGAAACCATTGCGCCGTTTACCCCGTACAAAAATGACATTTCGGTGTTGATCACGCATGTGCCTGCGTTTATTGCGGATATTGATGCGATTGTGGCGGCTAGCTATCCTGATTTTGAGATTTGTTGGTTTGGGCATATCGGCGATGGCAATCTGCACTTAAACATTCTGAAGCCTGCCAACTTGAGTAAAGAGGAGTTCTTTACGCAGTGTAAAGTAGTGAATATTCAGGTGTTTGAGACGGTGCAGAAGTATCAAGGTTCGATCAGTGCGGAGCATGGGGTGGGCATGACCAAGAAGGATTATCTGACCTATACCCGCGATCCGCTGGAGATTGAGTACCTGCGTGCAGTCAAAAAAGTCTTCGATCCCAATAACGTGATGAATGTTGGTAAGGTTTTTGATGTTTGATCACGCTTGATGTATGTTAAAAACGCACCTCAGATGGTGCGTTTTTTTATGAAAAGGATGTAATACGATGAAAATTCTGATTATTGGCAATGGCTTTGATTTAGCTCATTATTTGCCGACTGCGTATGCTCATTTCATGGGTGTGATGCAGGCAATTGAAAAGTTGCCAGAAGGTAAAGATGAGGTGACATTTGATGATTTGTTTTCTGATTTGGAGAAGTCTCATACTTTCTTCTTTGGGCGAACCAGAAAGATCTATGATGGTGACAACTTGAAATTTGATGTGGATAAAGTCTATAAGTTGAAGGGAAAGTTGCATGACAATAAATGGTACGGTTTTTTTAAAAAACATATGGAGATTAATACTTGGATCGATTTTGAGGAGCGGATAAAAAAGGTTTTGAATGCTATAAAGTTTTTTGAAGAAAAATTTATTTGTATCAAGGATGCTATTGGATATATAGACTACTCTATTAAAAATCATAAAGGCTCAGATGATAGTTTTTTGTTTCTCAGAAGCGGTTTTTTGAAAGATTTAAATGATTTTGGGATTTTGATTGAGAGAGGTGGATTTTTTGCTGTAAGTCATGGGTATTTTAAAGTGGGAGGGTATCGTGGTAACAAGGTGATTGATGAAATATCTTTTGATGAAATATTTCAGGATTCTTTGCAGCATTTAAGGCTGTTTTCAGATGTTTTCGAGGGTTACTTGACTGATATAGTTGGTGTCATTGCTTTGAGAGAAAAATTTAAGCTAGACTCAATAAGCCGTTTTTTTAGTAAACAAGACTGGGATTTCGCGCCTCTAGATCGTATTTATTCTTTTAATTATAAGACCTCTTGCGAAAATCATTTTTTGATCTGCATCCAGTTTAAAAGGCCAGCTATTAGATTCATTCGTAAACCATACCGCCGTCTTCTATTTCGATAACGCTCTGAGACGATCTTAAACCGCTTCAA
>JAYXXU010000120.1:0-21141 GCA_036019135.1 Pseudomonadota bacterium
GCTGTAACTGTTCAAGTGCTGCGGCCTGTGGGATGCCCTCAACCTGTACCCAATAGATTTTTTCTTGTTTGTGTTTGGGATCGGTCAGTTGTGCGTTCAGTTGGCCGTCATCTGTCAGCAGCAATAAGCCCTCAGAGTCTCGATCTAAGCGGCCTGCCACCCGTAGCGTTTTATCTTGAATGAAATCGCTTAGGGTCAGGCGGTCACCATCGGGTCGAAATTGGGTCAGCACATCATAGGGTTTGTTGAACAGTACCACCGTGGGCATAGTGTCCTCGGAATCATTTAAGCATCATGTGTAAAAATACATGTATTTGGTATCTAAATCACGAACCGACTGAATATTGTTTACCATAGGTGCGAGGTTGTCAGTCCATCTGAACGATGGACGGGCAGCAGTTAACGTCTTAAACAAACAAAAAGGGAGCACCTGTACAATGGGTTATCAGAAGATCGTGGTTCCGGCGGATGGCGACAAAATCACCGTTAATGCCGACCTATCACTGAACGTCCCCAATCATCCAGTCATTCCATTTATTGAAGGCGATGGTATCGGTGCCGACATCACTCCCGTGATGAAAAAAGTGGTGGATGCTGCCGTGCTGAAAGCCTATGGTGGCAAGCGCGCAATTGTGTGGATGGAAGTTTATTGCGGCGAAAAAGCCGACAAGATCTATGGCAGTTATATGCCAGCGGAAACCTTCGAGGCATTGCGTGAATATATCGTCAGTATCAAAGGCCCTTTGACTACTCCAGTCGGCGGTGGCATTCGCTCACTGAATGTGGCGTTGCGGCAAGAGCTTGATCTGTATGTCTGTGTCCGTCCTGTGCGCTGGTTCAAAGGCGTGCCAAGTCCTGTGCATAGCCCGCACTTGACCGATATGGTGATTTTCCGTGAAAACTCCGAAGACATCTATGCGGGGATTGAGTGGAAAGCCGATTCACCAGAAGCCAAAAAAGTCATTGAGTTTCTGCAAAAAGAAATGGGTGTCACCAAGATTCGCTTTTCAGACAACTGCGGGATTGGCATCAAGCCTGTGTCTAAAGAAGGCACACAACGTCTGGTACGCAAAGCGATTCAATTTGCTATCGACAACGACAAGCCATCTGTGACCTTGGTACACAAGGGCAACATCATGAAGTACACCGAAGGTGCTTTCAAAGAGTGGGGCTATGAGTTGGCGATGGAGCGTTTTGGTGGTGAGTTACTCGATGGAGGCCCTTGGGTCAAAATCAAGAATCCCAAAACAGGCAAAGACATCATTATCAAAGATGTGATTGCGGATGCGTTCTTGCAGCAAATTTTGATGCGTCCTGCGGATTATTCGGTGATTGCAACCCTGAACCTCAATGGCGACTATATTTCTGATGCATTAGCGGCAGAAGTCGGTGGGATTGGGATTGCACCAGGTGCAAATATTGGTGGTGCAGTATCAGTATACGAAGCAACACACGGTACTGCACCTAAGTATGCGGGTCAGGATAAAGTGAACCCTGGTTCGATTATTCTGTCAGCCGAAATGATGCTACGCGATATGGGTTGGACTGAAGCGGCTGACTTGATTATTGCGGGAATGAGCGGTGCAATCGAAGCCAAAACCGTGACCTACGACTTTGAGCGTTTGATGCCAGATGCCACGCTGTTGCGTTGTTCTGAGTTTGGTGATGCGATTATCGACCACATGGAAGACTGAGCATTCAGTTTGTAGTGATCACACAGCACAAAAAAGCCCTGATCTGATTCAGGGCTTTTTTTGGTCTATGGTGTGCGTGGTTTAGCGATAGTCGTGTAGCAGGCTTTGAAAAATATCGGCTTCGATTTGGTTGAAACGGCGAATCTCGCTTTCGGCATGTCGAGCTAGTGCGCCATGGATCAACGGAATACGTACATCCACTTCCCAGTTCTGATTGAAATACAGCTGTTGGTTATTTTCAACCAGCTCACCATGACAGCGGAACTCTGCTGGCATATTCAGTACAAATGTCAGTTTAACTTTAGAAGTGTTTAGATCCCAATGCTCGATGCGTTTAATGCGTAAAGCATCTTTGAGAAATTTTTCGGCCAGTTTGGGAATGTTGGCCTCAAGGTTGAGTGCACGCTGCATGTGGTATTGATCATCAACACATTCAGAGCGTTCAATCACGACGTTGGTGCCTGGTAGGCGCTCACATAAAGCTTCATGAAAGGCGGGTTTGGCCAGCGCGGTGCGTAGGTCATCAATCGAAAAGCCAGAAAGCGCATGTTGAATCTGAAAAGTATGTGACATATAGCAAACGTCCCTCGATCAATAAAATCCATGACTGCGGCATAGCAGCGTGAGCGGCCATGATCGGTCAATTTGGCTAATCTGACAAGTTGATGCCGTCAGTTTTCAATGACGGCTCAGGTAACCGATATTGCTGTAATCGACTTGATCAGGTCATATAGATCAGGTATGGCGATTGCATTAGGACTGTCGGATGGCGCGTGGTTGCTGTGATATCTGCCGCTGCTGTTGGGACTGTTGTTGCAATAACCGTTGATGAAATTGCTCTGATGCAGGATGGGGTGTCTCATGTCCCTGATGGAGTTTTTGTTTAGCATAGCAATCCAGTGACAGGCTCTGCCAGATCGGTTGTTCAGCGCATAGAGCGAGTGCAGGATTCTGCTGCATCACTCGTCGAGCAGGTTCGGTTAATTCTGGCATGAGCTGTGAGATGATTGACAGTGCGCGTGGTGATACGGCGGGGTCAGCAACCCGATGGCGTTGACCTTGGGTCATGATATAGATTGGCCGACCTTGGCTATCCTGCTGTTGCGGTAGATTCATCACAAACACATCACGGGCAATGCCATAGCGTAACAGCATCATGCTTTCTTCGAACAACATGGCAGCGTCTTCATATTGATCCAGATAGCCATAAAAATCACTGGCACGATCAGAAAAAAATGCCTCAGCCACCTGTGTAGGCTGTAATTGGCGTTGTGTACTGGTTGCAGGCACGCCCGCGAAACTGACTTGTGCCAGCTCTTTGAGCAGACCAGAGTGCAGTGGCCAGCGTTGGGTTAGGGTAGTGGATGGAAATAGACGTTCATCCAGTTGTTCGGCTAAAATGCGGTGAGTTTGGAGGCTGCGTAAGCGCTGCGCGGGATAGAAATCATTGGCATGTGCCAACTCATGATAAAGCAGCGCTGCCAGCGGCAAGCTCATCTCGCTTAGTGTGCGACTTTTTCGTTCAGTAATCGGCCAGTAGCCTGTTGCAAAATCGCCGTTTTTGACATACCAATGCGATGTCAAAAATGAGAGATCTTGACCGAATTCTGTACGAAAATCAGGTTCTTCAATCAGGCTGTCACGCTGCTGTGCTGTCAGCCAAAGATAGTCGGGATGTAGATAAATCGCACCCGTCAAAGCAAAGTAAAAAGACTGCGTAATATTGGGCGAAATAATAATTGCAGTGACAGGTTTTAGCAGATTTAGAAAATCTTGGTGTTGATCATGTTGCCGTAAAAATTGCTCAAATTGCTGACCCATCCAATCTTCACTGACCACCACGCGCTGCATGACTTCGGCAATGCTGGGTGTGAGATCGTTTTGGTTCAGTGGTGGCAATGTGCCGACATTGCAGAGTTTGGCATCGGTCAGTTGGTTGGAGAACGTACAACGTAATAGCTGGTCGTTATAAGGCGTTGAGCGTTGGTAGGCATAGTGATGGCTGAGCGCTGTGGTGGTGGCACAGCTCGTTGCTGGACGATCACAAAAAAATGGACTGTTGATCGTTGGCTGACGCTGAACCAATACATAGGCAAGATCCCGTTGGCCATTAGAGCTCGTACCCTCAAAGACCAATACCTCATCTTGTACCACGTTGGGCGCAATGACCCGTGCGATCGGCTCATTCGGACTAACTTGGAGTTGTGCAGTTGTGCCAGAGAGTTGTTTAAACTGCCAATCTTGAATCGTGTGCTGCGCGCGTGGAGTGAGCCGCAAGGTCAATAGGCCACCCGAGCTAACCGCACGATCAATCTGCAAGTTGACCGCTGGGCTGGTAGCGGCGGCATTCACTTGGATGTTGAAGATTTGACGGCGTTTTTGGCCAGTCTGGTGTGTGGCAGTCAGTTCGAATCGATAAGCTCCAGCGTTCGGTGCGACAAAGCTCATCGCGGCTTGACGTTGTCCTGACAGGGTGACGGGGCTGCCAGTCAGTTGTTGCCATTCATATGAGATAAACTGTAGTTCTTGTCCTTTTGGACGTTGTCCGACCACACCAATACGTTGGCCAACCAACCCTTGTTGATCGCCGGTCAATGTGAGTTCGCCGATCTGTGTAGGGGGTTGCACGGGTGTCGGTTGAGCAGGATTCGGTTTTGGTGAGGGGGTGCTACTGGTGCTTCCTCCGCCACCACCACAGCCCGTTAGGCCGATGCTCAGGGCGAGTCCAAGCGAGCGTAGGATTATCGGATATTGAAGGGATAAGATCATCGCGTGGACACTGATTATGTTTAAAGGTATGGGTTGAGATTGTAGAGGGGTTGCGTGGTTTGCTCCAATGTTTTTTCTGCTGGATGTGTTACCAACGAATTTTTATGACGTATGCCTTGTGTGTCGCCCACAAGGTCGCCATGCTACGGGCTGCGGTAAATCTTGAGTGGTTCTATGTTTCAGATTGAATACCTTGCTACGATTCACCAAATTCCTGCGAATTTGTGGTCATCTTCTCAACCTTTTTTGTGTCAGGCATTTTGGGTGGCGCTGGAGGAGACAGGTGCGATTGGTCAGGGTTCAAGCTGGCTGGGGCAACATGTGCTATTGCGGAATACGGCTGGTCAAGCGGTCGCGGCGTTACCGTTGTTTGTCAAACAGCACAATCGTGGCGAGTATGTGTTTGACCATGCATGGGCAGATGCGTATCGGCGTTATGGTTTGGATTACTTACCGCGTCTGGTCACCAGTGTGCCGTTTACGCCCGTGACTGGACAGCGAGTATTGTTGGCGGCGGGCATCGAGTTAGCACGAGTCTGGCCACTGCTGGCACAGGCAATTGCCGCACTGGCCGAGCGCTTGCACGCGTCATCTTGGCATGCGTTGTTTGTCGATCAGGCCTTGAATGAGTTGGTTGCTGCACAGCCGCTGGGTGATTTTCCGATTGCGCAGCGGTTAAATTGTCAGTTTCTTTGGACAGATCAAGGCTACGGTGATTTTGATGGTTTTCTAGCCGCCCTGACTGCCAAACGTCGCAAAAGTATCAAAGTCGAGCGTGCAAAAGTCGCCTCACAAGGCATCTGTTGTCGTTGGATACAAGGTGCGGATTTAACCGATGCAGATTGGGATTGGTTTTATCAGTGTTATGCCATGACCTATCGGGTGCGTGGTCAACAGCCATATTTGCAGCCAAGTTTTTTTAAGCAGATCAGTCGCAGTATGCCAGAGTCAATTGCATTGGCACAGGCCGTCGATGTAGAGGGCAAGCCGATTGCGGCCGCGCTGTTTTTTCAGGATGAGCAGACACTCTATGGTCGCTATTGGGGAGCATTAGTTGATGCAGATTGCCTGCATTTTGAGTTGTGTTATTACCAAGGCATTGACTATGCCTTACAGCGCGGCTTGCGTTATTTTGACCCTGGCACACAAGGTGAGCATAAGCTGATCCGTGGCTTTGCGCCCGTCTATACGCAGTCATTGCACTGGTTGCGTGAGCCTGCATTTATGGCGGCGATCAGTGATTTTGTGCAGCGTGAGCGTGTTGCAGTGGGCAGTTATTATCAATCAACGATGGGTGCTTTGCCATTTAAAAAGTCAGATTGTTGATCTTATGGAAACTATGAATTCGCAAAAAACCTATTTTGTTTAGATTAAAATCGATCAACAATATGTTTATCGAGTTTTTCTACATAAAAGGTTGCAGATCATGTCAAATGTTGCCGTTGTCTATTTTAGTGGTTATGGTCACACCCAAAAGCAAGCCGAAGCTGTACATGCCGGTGTTCAACGTGTTGCTGGCATAACCGCCGAGTTGGTTAAGATTGATGCAGAGGGTCAGCTCACGGATGCCCAGTGGCAAACGTTAGAGGCGGCGGATGGGATTATCTTCGGTGCGCCAACGTACATGGGCGGTGCGCCCTGGCAGTTTAAAAAATTCGCAGATGCATCGAGCAAGCCTTGGTATGCGCGTAAATGGCAAGACAAACTGGCCGCTGGGTTTACCAACTCCGCCTCAATGAATGGTGACAAAGGCTCAACGCTGTTGTATCTGGTGACATTGGCCAGTCAGCATGGGATGTTATGGGTCAGCTTGGGCGTGTTGCCATCCAATAGCAAAGCTGCGGTACGCAATGACATTAACTTCTTGGGTGGTTCGGTCGGTCTATTGGCGCAATCCCCCTCGGATTCTAGCCCTGAAGAAGGTCCGTTGTCAGGGGATTTGGAGACAGCGCAAGGTTTCGGTCAGCGCTTTGCTGAGCAGGTCAAACGCTTGGGCTAATTGGCTATAGTGCCAAGATGGCGACCCACAATTGGTGTCGCCATTTTTATAATTACTGTATGCCTGATATTAAGGGGTTTCAGGTAGGCGAAATACTAAATCAGTTGTACCAATATCCTGTCCTGCTTGATGTAGTAATGTACTGATCTGTCCACGATGATGGGTCTGATGATTAAAAAAATGCAAAATCAAATGTCCTAATGTTTTGCAGTGTCGAATGCCTTTGCTGTTGGTATAGCACAACTCATCTGCAAGACTTTTCTCTGTGATTTGAGTGATCCAATGGCTAATCAATTGATCCAGTTGCAGGCGTTGATGTTGGAGGGTATCCAAATCAGGATAAAGCAGTTGATTGAGTGCTTGCGGTTGAGGATAGTCTGCAATCGGTGCGAGCCCTTGCGTAAACGTGGGATAGGTTGCAAATCGTTTAAGCCAAATGATATCGCCGACGACCAAGTGGTTGAGCGTGCCGAGAATCGAACCAAAGAAAGCCCCCCGATCTTGCGCAAGCTGTTCAGGGGTCAGCTTGCGCACTGCCCAATAGATTTTTTGGTTCATCCACGCGTTATAGTCCGCCATCACATAAAAAATATGACAGCAGTCCAGTGTCTTGGTGTGGGTTGAGTTAGCGTCCACATTGCTTTCCTTGTTCTTTGAGTGCATCCGTAGAGTTTGCGATACAAAGCAAGCCCGTGAGCAGGGCGATATGAGATGGGATTGAACAGGGTGTTATTGGTTTCATGTGCTCACCTATAGCGGGTTTAATGCTTGCAGCAATACATGTGAAGTATTCAAAGTAAAAAACTCACAGGACCAAGGGTTGCCTGAATAGGCGGTGTTGTCAATTGGCCAATCGTGGCATCTGATGACGGGTCGGCAGGTGCTTTTTTGTGTGGGCTTTTCGTGTTTTGAGAATGAATCCTTTACACTACGCGCAACGAAATTAGCGGAAATGCCTGCCATGCACTATGCGGCCTTGCATTCACCGAGCCAGATTCAACTGAATCAGGTAGGTGATCTCAAACATTTCATCAGTATTGAGGGGTTGTCGCAACGACAGCTCAATCAGATTTTGGATACGGCCGAAACATTCTTGGGTGATCATGGGCAAATTTTGAATAGTCCATTGCTGGATGGTCGCACCGTGATGAACTTGTTTTTTGAGCCATCGACGCGCACCCGCACCACCTTTGAGCTGGCGGCCAAGCGCTTATCTGCCAATGTGTTGAACATCGACATGCAGCAGTCTAGTACCAAAAAAGGCGAAACTCTACGCGATACGTTGTGGAATCTGGAGGCGATGGCGGCTGATATTTTTGTGATTCGGCATTCTTCTTCTGGTGCTGCACATTTTATGGCCAAGCATGTCTGTCCGAATGTGGCGATTATCAATGGCGGTGATGGGCGGCACTCACATCCAACCCAAGGCATGTTGGACATGCTGACCATTCGTCGGCATGCGGGACGGCCTTTTTCTGAGCTGACTGTGGCGATCATTGGCGATATTAAGCATTCGCGCGTTGCCCGTTCTGATATTCAAGCACTACAAACACTCGGAGCAAAAGAAATTCGGGTGATTGCACCAAAGACGTTATTGCCCAAAGGCATTGAGGAGTTTGGGGTGCAGGTCTATGAGGATATGGACAAAGGCGTGGAAGGTTGTGATGTGCTGATTGCGTTACGCATTCAAAATGAGCGAATTGGATCGGCCTTACTCGCTTCACCAGAGGAATTTTATAAATTGTATGGCTTGACTGAAGCACGGGTACAACGTGCTGCGCCCAATGCCTTGGTCATGCACCCTGGGCCTATGAATCGGGGCGTAGAGATTGCCTCGAGTGTGGCGGATGGTCGACAGTCATTGATTTTAAAGCAGGTCAACTACGGGATTGCGGTACGAATGGCGGTATTGGCGATGAGTATGCAAGGTCAGGTGGCGGCACTGGAGGCACGGACATGATTCAGATTCAAAATGTTCGGCTCTTGGATGTAACGCATCAGATCGATCAAGTACAAACGGTGTATTTATCCAATGGACAGTTGGTTGAGCCGACGGCCGACGTGGTGGTTGATCAGGTGATTGAAGGTCAGGGCAAATGGCTGATGCCTGCCTTGGTCGACCTATGTGCGCGCCTGCGTGAACCTGGTGAGCAACAACATGGCACACTCAAATCCGAAGGCAGTGCCGCGCGGGCAGCAGGGTTTTTGCATGTGGTGACACCGCCTGATACCAAGCCCATACTCGAAAATGGCGCGCTATTGCAAGGTTTGCGTCGTAAGGCTTTTGATGATGGTGGTATTCATTTGCATGTGCTAGGCGCGTTGACCAAAGGATTGGCAGGCCAGCAACCTGCCAATCTGGCAGGGCTCAAGCAAGGCGGCTGTATTGCGGTGAGCAATGCGCGTGCTAGTTTTGCCGATGATGATGTGTTGTTGCGTGCGCTGGAGTATGCAGGCACGTTGGGCTTAACCGTGTTTTTTTATCCTGAAGAGCCAAGTTTGGCCAAAGATGGCTGTGTGCATGATGGGTTTATTGCATCCCGTCAAGGCTTGATCGGCATTCCAGAAGCAGCCGAAACCGTCGCGCTGGCCAAGCAATTGTTGATGGTGGAGGCTACTGGGGTACGGGCGCATTTTAGCCAATTATCCTGTGGTGCATCGGTTGAGTTGATTCGTATTGCCAAGGCGCGTGGCTTGCCTGTGTCTGCTGATGTGGCGATGCATCAGTTGCACTTGAGCGACGCATGGATTGATGGCTTTAATGCGATGGCACATGTGAGGCCACCGTTACGCAGTGAACGGGATCGACAATTGTTGCGCCAAGGTATTGCAGATGGAGTAATTGATGCAATTTGTAGCCATCATGAGCCTTTGTCAGACACGTCTAAACTTGCCCCTTTTCCAGATACGTTAGCGGGCATCAGCAGTTTTGATACCTTTATGGCGT
Source organism: Pseudomonadota bacterium (assembly GCA_036019135.1). Taxonomy (GTDB): domain Bacteria; phylum Pseudomonadota; class Gammaproteobacteria; order Pseudomonadales; family Moraxellaceae; genus JAYXXU01. Next base: position 9,410 of record JAYXXU010000120.1, read on the forward strand.
TGGCAGTCAAATTGGTGAGCGATGGCGTATTGACCCCATTGCAGTTGGTGGAGCGGATCGTACATGCGCCATCACGGATTGCAGGGATTGAGTCATTTCGACATGCGACTGGCGGTTGGGTGTTGGTTGATCCTGAGCTGTCTTGGTCAGTCACGCCAACGATCCTACAATCTAAAGGCAAAAACAGCCCATTCCTCGGCCAAAACCTCACGGGACGGGTGCAGCAGTTGTTTGCAGAATAATAATGGATACCTGAGCCTATTTAGGTGCTATACGGCGACTGCACGTTGCGTTCGCCGTATATCTCTGGATCACCGCAATGAAAATCGATAACGATCTCGGGGTTCTTGTGCCGTATTTGGCGCTTCTGGCGCAGTCTTTGTGGATTCAATGGACTGCGTAGGCATCGGTGGCGTGGGTTGTGCCAATAAAAAACCAAGTTTAGCACGTAGCTCAATGGCTAGCATCATCAGCTCTTCACGGTCAGTTTCTTCAGCCAAATCAAGGGTGTCTTTGGCATAGTGTGGATCTGCAATCAACTCGCTTAAATCAACTGAATATTGATGCTCTTGCCGCATCATAAGTTTAAAGCGTGCCAGTTGGCCGAGGTCTTCTGGACTTAGTGTGATGGTCATAGCGATGGCTCGATAATAAAAAAGTTGGTTTTATGCAGACTATTCCTTCGTCTGATGGAGAGAATTATGCGGTTTTTGTCATTTGGATGAAACCTATAGACTGTTTAAAAATATAAAAAACCGATGAAAAATAAATATTTGCACCAATATGGTTCGTTGTTGTGCTGAGTGATCATTGTGGTGCGTATTTGCCCAAAAAAAGACCAAATACGCACTGTTGCTGAGCATCAAACCCGTTGGTAGATGAGATCCCATACACCGTGTCCAGCTGCGTGACCACGCCGCTCAAACTTGGTTTCGGGACGCCAGTCAGGACGTACCGCGTACTGTCCGCGTCCGTAGACATTTTCGAGTCGTGGCATATGTTCTAGGACATCTAGCATCCACTCGGCATACGGCTGCCAGTCCGTTGCTGCATGAAACCAACCGCCAATACATAATTTTTCTTCAATCAGTGTCATACGCTCAGGCACAACGAAACGGCGTTTAAAGTGACGTTTTTTTTGCCAAGGATCAGGAAAAAACAATTGAATGCGGTCGATAGAACCGTTGGGCAGACCTTGTAGCACTTCTATTGCATCTGCATCCATCAGCCGTAGATTGGTGAGACCTGCTTGTCCTGCCTCAAACGCACATTGTGCAATGCCAGGAATGTGTACCTCAATGCCTAAAAAATTGCGATTGGGCGCATCGCCCGCCATCTGTACCAATGAACTGCCCATACCAAAACCAATTTCGAGGGTCAGTGGACGTTCAGGATGCTCAAATAATGTACGCGCATCAGTAATCGGTGCAGTCGTAATCAGATGGGCGTAGTCGGTCAGTCCTTGGCGTTGTGACGTGTTGAGCGGCGAGGTGCGGCGCATAAATGTATGAATCGCACGATGTTCGTGGGTATTGGGCTGAGTCGATTGGACTTGGTCAGTCGAAGGTAATACAGACATGTCGTCAGTCATGGCCAAAAAATTCTAAAATCAAGATGGCCAATATTGTACTGAAAACTATGCCTAGCGTTGTGATATTCCCGTGGGTTTTATGGGGATGCAGATGACATCTTGAGATTTTGCGCAGGTGATCAGATCAGATGATGCGTATTGACTGTGTTTGGGTGGTCGAATCTTGTAAATGCGCGTATCATATCGACCTTTCCTGTCTTGCACATCAGGTCAGTTCTGACTGATCTACGGAGCCGTTCCCAGCATGTTTATTGTGGCCGGTGCGCCAGCACTTTCTGTCTTCAAGCAGCAACAATTGCTGTCTCGTTTGTCTGCCATTGCCCCTGTTACGGGTCTGGATAGTCAATTTGTTTATCTGTTCGATGAGCCGTTGGCAGATGCAGCGCAAACCGTCGCGTTAGGCTTGCTGAATGATGGTCAGACCTATCAGGTGAATGCCGCGACTGCGGGCAGTGTGCAATTGATTGTCACACCGCGTATTGGCACGATTTCGCCGTGGTCGTCTAAGGCCAGTGATATTTTTGCCAACTGTGGTCAGCCTGTCTCCCGTCTTGAGCGCGCGACTGTTTACACCTTACAAGGCGTCACTGAGTTGACACCCGCTTTGGTTGCGCTGTTGCATGATCGAATGACCGAAAGCACCTTTACCAGCCTTGATGCGGCGCAGGTATTGTTTGGTCATCATGCAGCAAAACCCTTGAACGCGATTGATATTTTGGGTCAAGGTAAAGCGGCTTTGGTCAAAGCGAACCATGAGTTTGGTTTTGCGCTGTCGCCTGACGAGATTGACTATCTGACCACGGCGTTTACGCAGCTTGGCCGCAATCCACATGACATTGAGCTGATGATGTTTGCGCAAGCCAATTCTGAGCATTGCCGTCATAAAATTTTTAATGCTGAATGGACAGTGAATGGCGAGAAGCAGCCATTATCATTGTTCCAAATGATTAAAAATACCTATAAAGAATCGCCGAATGACGTGTTGTCCGCGTATAAAGACAACGCCTCAGTGATTGTGGGCTACGATGCCAAACGGTTTTATCCGACCTGTAATCCTGAGACGCAACAACGCGAATACGGCATGCACAAAGAAGCCGTACATATTTTGATGAAAGTTGAAACCCATAACCATCCGACTGCGATTGCCCCGTTTGCAGGTGCAGCGACGGGTTCAGGTGGTGAGATTCGGGATGAAGGTGCAACAGGTCGTGGCGGTAAGCCCAAAGCAGGTTTGGCAGGGTTTACGGTGTCCAGCTTGCAACTGCCAACCCAGCCAGAGCCATGGGAAGCCGCCTATGGCAAGCCTACCCGTATGGCCTCGGCACTGCAAATCATGACCGAAGCACCACTCGGTGCAGCAGCGTTTAACAATGAGTTTGGTCGTCCAAATCTGTGTGGCTATTTCCGCAGCTTTGAGTTAGCGGTGCAAGATAAAGTCTGGGGCTTTCACAAGCCGATCATGATTGCGGGTGGTTATGGCAATATTCGGCCTGATCATGTCGAGAAGCAGCCGATTGAGCAGGGTGATCTATTGATCGTCCTCGGTGGGCCAGCAATGTTGATCGGTCTCGGTGGTGGTGCAGCATCCAGTGTTGATAGCGGCACGATGGGCGAGCAGTTGGATTTTGCTTCAGTACAGCGTGACAATCCTGAGATGGAGCGGCGCTGCCAAGAGGTGATTGATGCCTGTTGGGGCATGGCTGACCACAATCCGATTGTATCGATTCATGATGTCGGTGCGGGTGGTCTATCGAATGCAATGCCTGAACTGGTCAATGACCATAAGCTGGGTGCAATTCTGGATCTGCGTCAGATTCCATCGTTGGAATCTGGCATGTCGCCGATGGAAATCTGGTCAAACGAAGCGCAAGAGCGCTATGTGTTGGCGATTCGTCCCAAGTCGCTTGAGCTGTTTGAGTCGCTGTGTGCGCGTGAGCGTTGCCCGTTTGCGGTACTTGGCGAAGCAACTGAAGTCCGCCATCTGACGGTCAATGATCCACAGTTTGGCAACAAAGCAGTCGATATGCCGATGCAAGTCATGCTGGGTGGTACACCACGCATGCAGCGCAGCTATGAACTGATTGAGCGAACTGGCCAAGTGCTAGACCTCACAGCGATTGACCTTAAAGATGCCATTTTCCGTGTGTTGCGCCATCCGACTGTCGCAAGCAAATCATTTTTGATCACGATTGGCGACCGTTCGATTACGGGGATGGTGGCACGTGATCAAATGGTTGGCCGCTATCAAGTGCCTGTCGCCGAGTGTGCGGTGACCGTGACTGGTCATCAAGCGATTACAGGTGAAGCCATGAGTATGGGTGAGCGTTCACCCGTGGCATTACTGAATCCCGCTGCATCGGCGCGTTTGGCAGTCGCGGAAGCGATTACCAACATTGCTGCTGCGCCGATTCGTCAGTTGTCAGATATTAAGTTTTCGGCCAACTGGATGGCAGCCGCAGGCCAAGCGGGCGAAGACCAAGCCTTGTTTGAAGCGGTCAAAGCCGTTGGTATGGAGCTGTGTCCAGAATTAGGGATTGCGATCCCCGTCGGCAAAGACTCACTGTCGATGCGTGCCACATGGCAAGACGAGCAGGGTACAGATAAATCAGTCACCTCACCGATGACGCTGATTTTGACCGCCTTTGCGCCCGTCAGTGATGCTACCAAAACGCTCACTCCAGAGCTCAAAGACCAAGACGATACTGTATTGGTGCGGATTGATTTGTCACAAGGTAAATTCCGTCTCGGCGCGTCTATTTTGGCACAGGTCTACAGCCAACTCGGTGATGTGCCTGCTGATCTGGATGATGCCGAAGACCTCAAAGCCTTCTTTAGCCTGATTCAGCAGTGGAACGCTGCGGGTAAAATCTTGGCCTATCATGATATTGGTGATGGCGGGATGCTGGCGACTGTGGCGGAGATGATGTTTACTGCGCGTCTGGGTGTGGACTTGCAATTGACCAGCGATCAGACATTGGCTGAATTGTTTGCTGAAGAAGTCGGTGCAGTGTTACAACTACGCGGCAGCGATTGGGCAAAAATTCAAGCCCATCTGGCAGGAACGCCACTGGCCAATACTATCCAGCAAGTCGGTACAGTCAACCGTAGCGATACCTTGACCGTTGCAGGCTTGAGCTTGTCACGTGCCGAATTGCAGCAAGCATGGGCAGGTGTGAGTTATCAGATTCAGCGGCAGCGCGATAACAGCGACTGTGCGGATCAAGAGTTTGCTTTGATTGCGGATACTGCATATCAGGGCTTGATTGCCAAACCAACCTTTGACTTGAATGAGCCGATTGAAGCACCGTATTTGAATTTGCGTCAGCCCAAAGTGGCGATTTTGCGCGAGCAAGGCGTGAATGGTCAGATCGAGATGGCCGCAGCGTTCGATCAGGTCGGCTTTTGCACGATTGATGTGCATATGAGTGACTTGCTGAGTGGCCGTGTGCGCTTGGATGAGTTTGAAGGCTTGGTTGCGTGTGGTGGTTTTAGTTACGGCGACGTGCTGGGCGCTGGTGGTGGTTGGGCGAAGTCGATTTTGTTTAACGCCCAGTTGCGTGAGCAGTTTGAGCGTTTCTTCCATCGTACGGAGACGTTTACGCTCGGCGTGTGTAACGGCTGTCAGATGGTGTCCCAACTGAAAGATCTGATCCCGCAAGCTGAGCATTTTCCACGTTTCCGCCAAAATACCAGTGAGCGATTTGAGGCACGCGTGGTCAATCTACGGGTTGAGCAATCCAAATCAGTGCTGCTGGAAGATATGGCGGGGTCGATTTTGCCGATTGCAATTGCGCACGGTGAGGGTCGAGTGGAAGCGACGGCTGAGCAACTGGCAGCACTGGATGCGAATGGTCAGGTGATCTTGCGTTATGTCGATAGCCACGGTCAGCCGACCCAGCACTATCCATTGAATCCGAACGGTTCGCCAGAAGCAATCAGCGGGGTGACATCGGGTGATGGTCGGGTGACGATTTTGATGCCGCATCCTGAGCGGAATTTCCGTGCGTTGCAGCACAGTTGGAAGCCAGAAGATTGGACACAAGATGGCGCGTGGCTGCGGATGTTCCGTAATGCGCGGCGCTTTGTCGGCTAAGCAGCCAAATGTAAAATCAGTAGCCAAATGTAAAAAAGGACGGCGTGGATCTTCCTTTTTTTACTTTGGATTGATCCGTCTGTTTGATGGTTAACTAGGATTGCGCCTGCGTCGAGGCATTGTTTCCTACAGGCCTCGGCATTACCTCGTCCTGTACCATCACTTGGGCTATTGCCAAAGTCCGTTTCTAAGGAAATTCGAACTTGCTGCCCAATACGAATATAGGGTGTTTTTGTAAACCTCAGGTTTGAGCCAAAAAAATCTACTGTTGATATCTCAGCCTTTCTGAATTCACAGCTTTGAAAATTTGCATAATCATAACAACTTGCTACCAACTCCGCGCCTATAAAGAAGCAGTTAGAAAAATCAGTGAATTGAGCATTTATTTGCGAAGTTTTCGTAAAGTCAAAGTGTGAGAATGTCATGTCTGAGCCTTGTAGATTTGCATGCTCAATATGGCTACCAGTGAAATCACACTTTTCAAAAATTGCGCCTACTGCATTTAGGTGTGATATTTTGCTGAATCTCAGATCGCAAGATTTGAACGTAAGATCCGAAAGGTTCAGATTGGTTGCATCGAAACCCGCCAGACATAGCCCATCTAGTTGGCTGCTAAACAGGCGCAATGCTCTACCACCGTCGTCAAATAATACTTTGTTTAGTGCCTGAAATAAGGGGAGTGATCTAAGCTTAGAGAGTTTTTCAAATTTTTCATCATGAGATTCGTGTAAATCATACTGGTCAGAGTAATTGGGTGTTTGAAGGTTTTCTTCGGATGGTTCGCTGGGGAGTAATGGTTGTAGCAATCCAGCCCAAATACATTGCAATAGATGGAACGCTGGTTTCATAAATTGCTCGCCATATGCGCCGTGCATAAAGGCTTGTAGCTGATAGATTGCAGCGACTTGTAAGCTTTCTGCCCCCATACGCCGTGAAATTTGTTGTGCATCTTTAGGTGTTGAGTAGGTTTCGGTGGTTTTGCTTTTTTCTTTAGTTTTTTCGTCTCCTTTGGTGGTGGTTTTTTTGAGTGAAACGCTTTTGTCCTCTGGTAAATGAAAGCCGCTTGCCCACTCACTTAAGCGTTGAAAGTCTTTTAGATTGGTATCTTTACGGGCGTTTTCCAAAGTCTGTGCGGCGTTTTCGTCTCGAATCGTCCAAATCGCATAGGCAATAGGAGCGGTGATCAACAGTGCCACAATACTAAAAAACAAAGGCGTATTCGGCGGGTCTTGTACGGGTGGGGTAGACGGCCATGAAGCTGGTAAAAAATCAAAGATTAAAAGCTCTTGAAACCCAAGAGTGATGGGCAGCATGCTCGTATATACCAAAACACCGAACAGTAAAGCTGAGACAAATGACCAAATGATCACCCAGCGTCGGTTTTCTTTTAGCCTGTGTTCAGAGTTGATCGGCTGTTCGATGTTAAGCTTTTTCCATCTCTGAAACTCGCGCTCCTGCCAAGCGATACTATCCTTAACATATTGATCTACATACGCCTCAATCGCTCCTCGTGTCTTGGCTTCATTTGGGATTTGAAAAATAGGTTCTTTGTCTTCAATTGGAACTGAATTGATAGTAATCCGCAGGCCTTTTAGCCAGTGAAATATGGTTTTGAACCAGTAGGAGAGCCAATTCAGAGAATCCGTTATTTTGGTGCAAATGGTCGTACATATTGAATTTACTGAAGTCATCAGCAGTATCTTCCAATGTGGATCAACTTAATCATTGTTGAGATTGCTTCGGATGTGATTGTTTGGTTCATAAAAAACTGCTTTAACCGATTTCACTTGAAAAAAACCACCAAACCCCGCACGCTATCGCCTAATCCTACCAACCATTTGAGTCCCCACATGACCAGCAAGCCCGCCGCGCCATTCTCCTTGGCCGATCTGACCAAAGCCACTCCAACCCAAGCCGCCACCCTTGAGCAGCCTAAGCCGCAACGTACCCACCAAAAACCACAACGTCCACCGTTTGGTACGCGTCGTTCGATGGGTAAGCGCTAATCAACCTTAGCGAAAGCCCGTTTGATAGCCGACATTGAGGACGTGATTGACCATTTCATAGCAAATGGTGAGTGATTTGGTATTGAGATTCCAAAAAGCATTCGCAGTACCGCAGTTTTGAGCCGTCACTTGGATCATGGCACGTTGTGTCGATGGTTTGAACTGATGTAGCAGCCCTTGTAATTGCTCTAGCATTTGGTGATTTTGTAGCCATGTTGCGGCTTGCTGGGTTTGAGCGTTCGCAGGCAAATAATTGATCGGCACTAAAAACTGTGAAAACGGCTGCCGTGTACTGCTGGGCTGTGCCACTTGTGGTTGTAGCAATCTTGCCCAACTGTTGTGATTTTGCTGGGCTTCATACTGGCAAGCGTGCCGTCGTTTTTCGGGAATATTCAGCCGTACCGCCAGACCTTGCATCAGAGTCGGATTGCGGCCATAGATCAGGCACGCAATCTGATAGGCACGTTGCTCATCCATCGCATGTTCGCCCCACCAAGGCAGTTGTTGACGTGTCGAAGGATCAACTTGTGCCGAGGCAAACCACCATTCCATTGCAGCGATAGCGTCTGTGCCATCATCACCCAACACCCCTTGTGGTGACATCAGCCATGCGGCAAACCGATCTACAGCATCCTCTTCACGGCCAAGAATCGGGAGTTGATACAGATCAACCAAGGCATGCCCTGCCTCATGCAGCATGATAAAACGTAGCGTACCGCGTACGAATTGCTGCAAACTAATCGACTGTTTGAATAGCACTTGGGGTGGGGCAAGCTGAATCGAGTCAGCGGCATAGGTACTGGTCGCTCCCGTCAGACCCAAAATCATAGCAGCGCATAAGCGATGTCTGAGCATCAATTACTCTCCTTTGATGGTGCAATTCTAGCGCACCTCATCCGAAAATGGCGTATAGGCTTCTGCCCTAAAAATGATACGCCGTCCATCGGTTTCGGGGGTGGGCAAATGGAAGCGATCACTGTCTGCCAGTTGCCACATATCATGATAAAAATTGCTTTCTTCAGGTTCGGTGAGTAGCGCCCCTGTTTTCATAAAAAAATGTAACTGCGCATAGCTTTTAATTTCGGTATTCGAAAATCGACTGACCAAATGATGGGGCTTGATTTGGGCAGGGTGGGTGAGTCCAGCCGCCGCAATCAATTCAGACAGCGCATGTAAGGTGTTATGGTGAAACTGATAAACACGCTCTGCCTTATCGGGGACAACGAGGGCGTTTTGTCTAAATCGGTTTTGTGTCGCAATCCCTGTTGGGCATTTGTTGGTGTGGCAGCTTTGCGATTGGATACAGCCCAACGCAAACATAAACCCACGCGCCGAGTTGACCCAATCTGCACCGATGGCAATCGTGCGTACGATGTCAAACGCGCTAATGATTTTGCCGCTTGCACCGATCTTAATTTTTTTGCGTAGATTGGCACCCACCAACGTGTTGTGTACGAACAACAAGCCTTCGCGTAGTGGTGTGCCCAAATGATCCGAAAACTCAACGGGAGCTGCGCCTGTCCCGCCCTCGGCACCATCGACCACAATAAAATCTGGCACGATGTTGGTTTTAAGCATGGCTTTGACAATGCCCATAAACTCCCAAGGCTGACCAATACATAGCTTAAATCCCACGGGCTTACCGCCTGAGAGTTCACGCAATTGCTGGATGAATTGCAGCATCTCAACAGGGGTTCGAAATGCGGAGTGTGAGGACGGAGAAATACAATCACGGTCACGCGGTACGCCACGCACTTCAGCCACCAAGCGGGTGATTTTTTCTTTGGGCAAAATCCCACCATGACCAGGCTTTGCACCCTGAGATAGCTTGATCTCGATCATTTTGACTTGTGGTAGGCTGGCTTGTTGGGCAAATCTTTCGGGGTCGAATTGTCCATCTAACGTCCGACAGCCAAAATAACCACTACCGATCTGCCACACCAGATCACCGCCATGCTCAAGGTGAAAGGGGCTGATACTGCCTTCACCTGTATCATGATAAAAGTGGCCGAGTTGCGCGCCTTTGTTGAGCGCCCGAATCGCATTGCCGCTTAAGCTACCAAAACTCATGGCAGAGATATTAAAGACAGATGCCGAATACGGCTGTTGGCATTGGTCATTACCAATCATAATCCTGAACTGCTCAGGGTCAGCTTCAGCCGCGGGTTGTAGTGAGTGACTCATGAATTCAAAGCGTTCGGCATACACATCTAGCAGTGTGCCAAAGGCTTTGTCAGCGTTTTCTTGCTTGGCGCGTTGATAGACGAGACTGCGTTGAGCGCGCGAAAACGGAATCGAGTCGCGGTCATCTTCAATCAGATATTGCCGAATTTCGGGTCGAATACTTTCGAACCAGTACCGAAAATGCCCCATCACGGGGTAGTTGCGGAGCAGGGTGTGTTTGGTTTGGATGACATCATATAGCCCGATCAGGCTGGCAGCGGCGGTAATGAGGGTGAGTGATGGTTGAATGCTGGTCGGAAAAAACACGTTAATCAAGGTTTGACCATAAGGCATGGCGGTCAGGCTAACGATGGTGTAGCCAATCGCCACCATCCAAACCATATAGCGAAGTACAAAGGTATGGCTGATATAGCCCCAGAGGCGTTGAATCAGAGCCTTCATTTTATTATCCCTGCGAGTCAAGAACGCTACAATCAGCTTAACCAGAGTTGGCAGTGGATGCCAGTGTAAGTCTTCGATATCGTTAAAAACAGACTGACTTTGACGCCTTGGCGGATAGCCGTTGTATCCACCAAGACAGCAAACAGGTGATTCGGTTATGGCAGAGGATTCAGATCAAGATCATCAATCACATACAACACGTTGCTGTCGATGATGGTTTGGGCTTGATCCAGATATTTTTGCTCAATCTGATTGTTATTTGTCCACGTGGCAAAATCATCATCATTGATCACACCGAGCCGATGATTGCTCATCAGCCATAAGCCTTCCATCTTGTCATGGGGATAGTTGACTTGCTCAACCATATCGACCATTAGCATTTTGCTAACGGGTCGGATATTCAAAGCGGCCAAACCTTCCCAGCCACTGTCTAGGGTGACTTGTTCTAAGGTTTTGCCCGACACGGTTAAGCCCAACAGTGGGTCTTGTTTGAGCGTGGCCGTTTCAGCGATAGTTTCTAAGTTCGTGCCTTGACGCAAGTCGATTTTGTAGACGTGTTTCATGACATTGGCAGCGTTTTTATAAAACTTACCATCGCGCTCTAGCACCAAGAAACTGTGGTTGTTGAGTGCCACAATCGCTGAGTTAGAGTTTTCAGCGATCTCTTGGCGGTACAAATACTGACCGATTTTGCCTGTTGCCAGTTCGATGGTCACAATCCGTGTAATGGTTTGTTTATTGACTGAGCTTGCGGGTAGGTTCATGGTCGATTGCATGATACCAACCAGCATTTTTTCGTCTGGAGTAATCGTCAAGCCTTCCATGCCACGGTTGGCACGTCGCTTGGCAAACTCAGCAGGTAAGTTGATCTGTGTGCGGTTGTCGGCACTGAACGGATTGATCCGACCAATTTCTGTCCCTGTTGCATCATAATGTACGATGTGAGGGCCGTATTCATCGCTGACCCAAAACGTACCATCCTTCATCGCGACTAGACCTTCAGCGTCCAGACCAAACTGATCGAGCTTGATTGGATTGGTTGCAGGGTCATACGGTAAATCTGGATGGATACGCAGCACGCTGCCATCGGCACGGTACGGAATTTCATTGGTAGCACCGAGGCCAGTCGGATTAGGCAAGCCATTGATCGGCTTACCATCAGGCCGTTTTAATAAAATGGTCTGGAGTTGCGTCACGCTGCCATTGGGTTGGATTTCAAATAAACCAATCCGAGGGATATAGTCTTCGACGGGGAATTTTTTACCTGCGCCGAGCTCACCAACATAGTCGGCATTTGGACCACGGTCTGTAATCGCATAAAATTGCATGGGCTGAGTTGGGTGTGCGACCATATCGGAGCCAAAGCCACCATTTCGAATTTCCATGGTGGTATTAGGACGTACGCCATTGATCAAAT
>JAYXXU010000121.1:0-16093 GCA_036019135.1 Pseudomonadota bacterium
CAAAGCACCCTTTATCTGAATCGGTCAGCTTAATCTGCCGAATCAAACCATCGGTGTGTTTTACAAACCAATTCAATAAGGTAATCCGTGCATCCTGATCTTCGTCTTCAGCCTCTGGATAAATGCCAAGCCAAAACTGATCAATCAACTGGGTTAATAGCGATAACCCAACCGACAAGCCCGTAAACCCATGCATTTTGGTCATGGCTTCTGCCCACCAAAAACCCAATCGCAAGTCCTTGGATTGTGTCGCGAGCAGTTGCTCACACTGGCTGCGCACCAAGCGCCAATCCGCTTGCCGATGCTGTGTTACCCATGCCCCTTGTTCCAAGCTGGTATCATCTTCAATACGGGCTTTTTGGATATGATCGAACGCTTCTGAGAACGCCAAGTCTTCACCACAACCATGCGCACTGCCGCCAATTGGCGTTAGCAAGCGCGCAAGATCCACATCATGCATAGACATTCAGTGACTCCTGTAGGACTGAAGCTGGCTGATAATGCAACTGATAGGTCAACTGATCCGCCGCATCGACTCCAATCTCAACCGATGCCAAAGCATCCGCATTGGCCGAGGCTTGCAACAAGCGCACGGCCAACTCTGGCAGCACCGAACCATTCAAAATATGATCAATATTGCGTGCGCCTGTATCGACTTCAGTACAACGCGCCAAAATCACCTCGACCACATCATCTTGATATGTCAGCGGAACACGATAATGCTGCTGTAATCGCGCCTGTAACTGTGACAACTTCAGCTCAATGATATTCACCAGCATCTCATCGGTCATTGGATAGTAGGCAATCACACCTAAACGCCCCAAAAATGCAGGCTTAAATGCCTTATACAACGCAGGCCTGATCAACTCCCCCAATGCCTCAAAACTTGGACGCTGCGCTACGGGCTGGTTAATACACGCCTGCATGATGTTGCTAGAGGCAATATTCGAGGTCAGAATGATGAGACAGTTCTTAAAATCAATGTAGCGGCCTTCGCCATCTTCCATCCAACCCTTGTCAAACACCTGAAAAAACATCTCCAGCACATCTGGATGGGCTTTTTCGACCTCATCTAACAGCACCACACTATAGGGACGACGCCGTACCGCTTCAGTCAATACACCACCCTCACCATAGCCCACATAGCCAGGTGGTGAGCCTTTCAAAGCCGAAACCGTGTGTGCTTCTTGATACTCGGACATATTGATGGTGATCAAATGCCGTTCACCGCCATACAATGCATCAGCGAGCGCCAAAGCTGTTTCTGTTTTGCCAACGCCGCTTGGTCCTACAAACAAAAACACCCCCTGTGGACGATTCGGGTCTTCGAGCTGCGCCCGAGCGGTGCGCACCCGTTGAGCAATCGCGTGTAAGGCATGATCTTGCCCAATCACTCGCTCAGCCAAACGATGCTCAAGATTCAGGATGATCTCCAGTTCATCTTGCAGCATGTTGCCCAATGGAATCCCTGTCCAATCGGCAACAACCTCTGTCACCACTCGGGCATCCAAAAAATCATGTACCATTGGCGAGCCTGCTTGTAGCTCGGCTAAGGCCACATGCAATTCATCACGCGCCACCTGTTGTTCAATCTCAAGTATCTCTTGCTGTTGCAGTACTTCAATCTGGTCAATCAACCTCCGCTCTTGTTGCCAGCGGGCGGTGACTTCCGCCATATGTTGCTCAATTTGCAAACGCTCTCGATCTAAATCATCAATCCGCTGGGTTAGCTCAGCACGTGCCTGTTGGTGATTTTCGAGGCGCAATTGCTGTAGCTCAAGCTGTACATCGTGCAGATTGGCGGCCAAACGATCTAAAGCACTCGGCTGAGCAGACCGCGACAAAGCCACACGAGCAGCCGCGGTATCTAACACCCCAATCGCTTTGTCGGGCAACTGACGACCTGTGATATAGCGCGCAGACAACTGTACGGCCGCTTGCACTGCCTCATCCAAGATCTGAATACTAAAGTGCGCCGACATATTCGGAATCATCGCGCGCAGCATTTTAATCGCCACATCAGGTACTGGCTCTTCGACTTTGACCACTTGAAACCGTCGCGCCAGCGCTGCGTCCTTCTCAAAATATTTTTTGTATTCTGCCCACGTTGTTGCTGCAATCGTCCGTAACTCACCACGCGCCAAAGCAGGTTTTAATAAATTGGCCGCATCATTTTGGCCTGCCGTACCACCCGCACCAATCAGGGTGTGCGCTTCATCAATGAACAAAATAATCGGATGTGCCGAGGCTTGTACCTCTTGGATCACCTGTTTCAGCCGATTTTCAAACTCACCTTTGACACTAGCTCCAGCTTGCAGCAAGCCCATATCCAATACATGCAACTGCACCGATTTCAGTTGATCTGGCACAATGCCTTGACTGATTTTAAGTGCCAATCCTTCAACCACTGCAGTTTTGCCAACACCTGCTTCCCCCGTCAAGATTGGGTTGTTTTGCCGTCGCCGAATCAAAATATCAATCATCTGCCGAATTTCGTCTTCTCGGCCAATCACAGGATCAATCTGACCACTATGGGCTTTTTCGGTCAGATTAAACGTGTATTGATCCAAAGCGGGCGTTTGCGTGCTCACACCAAACGACTCTGATTCTGCCAGCGCTGTATCATTGATGGCTTGCGCTGTGGTTTGTCGTACCTGCGGCTGTTCGGAGGAACGTGCACAGACCTTGTCATAGTCAGATTTGAGACGATAAAAATCAATCAGTGGAAGCAACTCTGACATGGCTTTTAAGAGCGCATGATGCTGCTCATCGGTCAGCAAGGCCAGTACAATATGCCCTGTCCGAATCGACAACGCGGTATCCGACGTTGAGATACTAGAGGCAATCGCCCACGCCTGCTCCAGTAAGGCCATTAACCGATTGGCAAAGACGGGGGTTTGGCCTTGGCTTTTATTTAAGGCTTGAACATAGTTTTCGAGATCCCGACGCAGATCAGCTTTAGAGAGTTGACTCTGCTTTAAAATACAATCCATGTCATGGTGATCTTGCAACAGCAATGCCAGCATCACATGCGCAATATCAACCTCAGCATGGGCATGTTGCACACAAAGGCGTGCCGCTTGTTCTAAGGCTTGGCGACCCACAGGAGAGAGGCGACTGATCATAACTTTTAAGTGATTCATCTTTAACAACTCTAGTGACTAAACTGGAAGCTCAAATAAGGTATCGGCATTGTTTTCAGCCGCTGATTGTGTACACAAAAATAATCCTTGGCCTAATCGTCTGGGCTGACTGTCATCTAATCGCGCCGTCTCAATCGCCTGTCGATCCAAGATCAAGACCATCTCGACGGCATGGGTCAGACCACACCAACGCCGCAGCAACTGATGCACGGCTCGAAACATCTCACCATCTGGCAATAACGCGTCATATTGCACAGGATTGACAGGACCAAACCGCAATTGAATCCGCCCATCAATCTGTAAAACCCGCTGACCACAAAACACACTTTCACCCAAACACATGTTGTGTTCACTGCCCAAGCAGCTTTGTTGTGCCAATGGAATGGGAAACCACTCAGGAATAAACTGCTCAACTCGTACGGGCAAATCCAAATAACCACTCAGCACTTGCTGAATCTGCTCTGCCGTGGCACGCCGACCGCGGATCAGCCCCCCATACGCCACAAAAGCCTGCTGGATCGGGTCAAACACCGTCTCGTCGTCTGGCAAATCTTGGCCAGAAAGTGCCTGAATATGTCGAGCATATTGATGTTCAGGATCAATCTCATATTGCAGGGGCAAACAGTTCAAACGACTGGCCTGTACAAACAAGCTGATCAAACGGTTATTAAATAAATCTAAAAATGCCGCCGCCGCTACATCCCGATTCAAATGCACACGTGTAGATAAGTGCTGGGTATACACCACAGGCAACGCACCCATTGGCCCCGTCAAACCAATCATCGCAGGACATAAATGATAGGTAATCGCGGCATCCCCAATGCCCTGTTCATCCGAAAAACTCAATTGCTCCTCATCCACCGATAAGCGTTCAATCTCCCCACAGGGAAACGCCAACGAGATCGATGAATAAAACTTAATTGACTCACCCAACGCCTGCTGGGGATCAATATCACGCGTTTCCCGCAAATAATGCTGCAAAATTCGGACGGCTTGGGCAAACTCGAAGCGATGCGGTTCCTGCTCCAGCCGTTGAATTACACTAGTGCGCATTGACCACTACGAGGGGCGCAGCGCACCAACTCCCGCTCCTCAAGACTGTCACATAAAATCACCTGCACAAAACTATTTAAGCTGGCATGTAAACCCAACACATGCGACAGCAACTCCGCAAATAGCTCAATGCTTGAACCGACAAAATTATCAGGTATCAGACCAATCTCGATCTGAGTGCCTCGCACAAAAGACGGATATGGCTTGGCATCAATCCGCAGGGTTGTCGGACTAACTCTAACCCAAACGATGCCTTCGATTTTTTTCTGGGTTTCAGGTGTTTGCACGATATCATGTAAGGTCAATAGCTCCTTGAGGAGCGCGGCATCGTGCTGCGCCAGTGACAAGACATTCAGACTCAAACGTGAAATCAATCGCCAAGCCTGATCACCCGACTGCTCAAATCGATGACTCTCAGTCGGCCGCCGTAAAAAACGACCAAAACGAAACTCAGCGGTTTTTACCGCAAATAAATCCCCTTGAGATTGACCATAGGGCAACTGAGCAGGCAAATCTCGATTGGTACAAGTCAATTGCACACTCAAGGTTTCTGTCTGTGCCAATGCAGGATTAAACTGCCGATCACTCACCATGATCTGATATTCATAGCCAGACTGATAGCCCGCCATGGTCTGATCTCGTCGCACATGATAGTAGCGATCACGTGCCGATTTTTGCGCATGATTCAGCGCATAAAACGGATAAAACTCCCGAATCTCACTGGATTCACTGGTTTCCACCACCTGAAACACCCGATCCACACTATGGATCTCATACGCTGATACCATACGCACATCAGGCACCAACTCATAATCAACCTCTTGATGGGTCAGTCGAATCGGATGAGCTGGCAGATCCACCAAATTAATCACGGGTGTACAAAATGCTTTTAAACACTCCTGATCTAACTGCTCTAAAGTCTTGAGCAACGCCCCATTAGCGGCATCATATTTAAAATAAAAATCTAACTCGATCTGCGTGCCGCCGCGATTTAGCAGTGGATCTAAATCCTTAAAGGATAAATCTAAAAAATCAAATTTTTCTGGAAATGCAAAATACTCCAGCAATAATCGAGAGGCTGGATTCATACGCGCATGAATCGGCAGCAATGCCTCATCGACAGAAAAGCCAACTGAACTAAAAGGGGTCCCCCTAAAATATTCATCTTGCCCCGCACAGCGAATTCGATAAGCGCGCACCCGTTGTAATAAAACCTGACGAATTAAGTTGGTCGTATTCGAGTCACTATCAATAAATAAACGCAATGGCTGCTGCTTAAAGTAAGCATAGTTAAATGCCAGATTCAGCAAGTCAATCTTGATTTTTAAAAAACCATTCAAATCTGAACTGACATATTGATTATAGCTCAGCGTTGGAAAAAAACCAATTTGTGATATTTTAATTGGCATTAGCGCAACATCTTGTGTGGTTTTAAATCCACAAACCACACCTTTCACGCCACGCGTATTCAGCACGGTATTTTTAGCTGACAAAGACGGCTCATGAATCTGCAACACCGATGCCCCTAAATCCAGCTGTGCAATCGAACAAGCTGGAAAGGGCTTCAGGTAATCTGGAAACAACACCTCAAACAATGAGGCAGTGAAATCAGCATAGCTGTCGTTTAATTTTTTATTAATACGTGCTGCAATCAATGAAAACGACTGAATCAGTCGCTCAATATGTGGATCTTCAACAGACTCGCCAGCAATCAATAAACGACTAGCGACTTTTGGATATTTTTTTGCAAAATCTCTGGCATGTCGTCGAAATAATCCAAGCTCTCGCTCATAGTATGGTAATAAATCGTCCATATTATCCTATATCATCGCCGTTTGATTATGTTGGACACTATATTGTTGCGAAGATGGTTGAAGTACCGCATCAAACGTCACATGCTCTTGGGCGGGATGTACCACCAATAAGGCCTGAATGCTAAATGACAGGGCATTCACTCGACCATTTTGCAAATCAATCGACACATTGACTTGCCGCAAACGTGGATCATGCTGACTGATCGTTCGCTCAATCTCATAACAAATCTGAGCGCAGTCCATCGGATTGGCACTGCTTAACCCAACAAAATCCAAAATCCCAAAATTCAGCACGGATGCTTGTACCAGCGGGTAATCGTCCAATTGATGCTGAAAACTACGCCGACTGTTAAACAATGCCTCCAGATCTTTGGCCACTGAGGCTTTGAGCTCATCAATGTTCAAGCGACGTAGTGGGTTGATTTCACTCATTAAGCGTGGACTATCATCAAACAATTTATCAAATAGGTTTGGCGCAAAACCGTGTTCTGCAAGTCGAAGTTTGCTCACAACATTTATCCATGCTGATCGCTAAACAGGCGCAAGGGAGGCAGTGATTGACCACCTCCCCTGATCTCCCACTTAAGCGGTATAAGTCGGGGTGTTTTTGGACAATGACCATTTTTTAGTGACAGCACCTTTTGATGTACCCTCGATGGTCTGTTGCGTATAGATCCACTCAACCGCAGCGTATTTCAGGCCAAACAGTTCCGTTGGCACACCTTCACCTGCAACCGATGGCGTCACATGCGACAGCAACACATGCTTGAGTTTAATCTCAAGATACTTAATTCTCTTATCGCCGTTTGCACGATAAAAATCGATTTGGACTTCATCGAAGGTGTAACCTGCTGAACACGCTTCCCACAGTTTTGGACTGGTAGAATCCAAATCTTTTAGGAAAGTCATATCAGCATGTTCGCAACGCTCAGCGGTGTGACCACCCACGCTACTGGCTGTCGCAGATTTTGGCTGACGAATCGCATGATTCCAGCTATTCACTTCTAGCCAGTCTTTGTGCTCGCTGTCACGTGACTCACCTTCCACTTTATATTTGCCTCGGAACTGCACATAAATATCTTTCATTGCTTCACCTTTTAAGAAAAAAGCTTATCTTAGAATAAGATAAGCAACAGCCTCGTTAGCCATTTGCAGCTTGCGGTAGTTCAGTCACCAAACGCAAAGATACAGACAGCTCATCGAGTTGGAAGTGTGGTCGCAAAAACACCACAGATTTATAGACGCCTGGTCGACCAGCAACTTCTACGACTTGGACAGAGGCTTCACGCAATGGGAACTGAGCCTTGGCCTCATGCAAGGCGCCATCGTCGAGCAGCACATAACGTGAGATCCATTCATTCAAGAAAGTCTCCACACTGCCTGCTGATAAAAAGCTACCAACCTTATCGCGCATCATCGATTTTAAATAATGGGCAACTCGAGACACGGCCATGATGTATTGAATCTGGCCTGACAAAATCGAGTTTGCATTGGCTGCATCGTTATGATAATTGCGAGCCTTTTGTGTAGATTGCGCGCCAAAAAAGGCGGCATAATCAGTGTTTTTACAATGAACTAAAGGAATAAAACCTAAATCACTTAATTCTTTTTCGCGACGATCAGTCACCGAAATCTCAGTTGGGCATTTAAGTGCTATTTCACCATCATCGGTTTTAAAGGTATGTACAGGTAAGCCTTCAACCAAACCGCCACCCTCAACACCACGAATCGCAGCACACCAACGATGCTGATCAAACGCACTGGTCAACCGCGTGGCAAAGGCATAGGCTGTATTCACCCATAAATATTCATCATGATCATTGCCACTGACAGATTCGACGAAGTTAAAACCTTCAACGGCGGTGCCTTCTTTAGGATCATACGGCAAGCGTCCCAAGAATCTCGGCAGGGTCAACGCGACATAACGCGAGTCTTCTGACTCTCTGAACGACTTCCAGCGCACATATTCAACCGTATCAAAAATCTTTGATAAATCGCGCGGGCGACCCATTTCGGTGAAGCTGTCGAGCCCGAACATCTCAGGTGATGCCGCCGAAATAAATGGGGCGTGTGCGGCGGCGGCCACATGCGAAATCTGCTCTACCAAAAACATATCCGAAGGTTGTCTTGAAAAATAGAAGTCACCGATCAATGCCGCAAACGGCGCGCCACCAAAGGTACCAAACTCTTCTTCATAGACCTTTTTAAACAAGGCGCTTTGGTCAAAGTCAATAGCAGACTGAAAGTCTCTAATAAGCTCTTTTTTATTTGTATTCAGCTTTTTAACCTGAATCATTGACTCAGACGGAGTTTCACTGCATAGATAGTGCAGACCACGCCAGCTCGACTCTAATTTTTGGAACTCTGGTGCATGCAAGATTGCGCTGATTTGCTGCGAAATCAGATGATCCAGCTGTGCAATGCGAGCATCAATCGATGCCGAGAGATTATCTGAAATCACCACTGTGCCTGACATGACTTCACGTGCCAGCTCAGCAATCAGTTGTTTGGCGCGTGAATGCTCTGCATCAGATTTAGCGATTTTACTTTGGCTAACAATCTGATCCAGTAGGCTCTCAGACTCAACTACTTCAGCAGTACTGTTTGCGGTAGCAGCTTGTACATTAGTCATTTGAGTGTTCCTCTTGGTTTTGGCTTTGTCCTAGTTCTTTTACTTTTTCTGTTTGGCGTAAAATATCATCCAGCAAGTCTTCGAGCTTTTCACTGGTTGAGATTTTATTACGCAGGTCCGCTAAACGCGCACGCGCCTCAACCAAAGCATTCAATGGCTCAACTTGTCTCACGATGGCTTCTGGTCGAAAATCATCAATGCCTTTAAACGTCAAATCAACCGCAAACTCGCCACCACCACTTAAATGATTGGGTGTGCGAAAAGCGGCGCGGGGCGCCATAGCTGCCATCACTTCATCAAAATTATCCAGATCAATATTGACAAATTTTTTGTCCTTGAGCTTCGGCTGCTCTACCACAGAGTCACCAGTAAACTCGCCCATCACACCGACTACAAATGGCAGCTCTTTGGTTTCGGTTTGGCCACCGATTTCTACGTCATAGGTTAAATGGACACGTGGCGCGCGCACGCGCTGTAGTTTTCCTTGGATGCCTTCACGCTTCGACATAAGTTTATCCTGATGGTTGGTTTAAGTGATTAACGAAGAGAACTAAATGGATCTGGCCGACTTTTCGGTTTAGGTTTGCTTGGTGGTGGCGCAGGTCTTGTTGGCTTTGCCACAGGCCTTGGTGCTGGGCGGCGCACCACAGGCGCGGACGCAGCACGTTTTTTTTGGACAACTCTAGTTGGCCGAACCGTTGGCTTAGGCTTTCGACGCACAGCTACGACGGGTGCTGTTTTGTTTGCTGACGGCGTATCGACATGATGCAACAGGTGATGCATACGCAATACACCCGCTTGTACAATCTCTTGCGTTTCTGCATTGAGCATGTCAGTACGCTGAAGATGCTGTAACTGTTGCTGCGATAACAATAAACTCGACATCCACAAGATCTGGGTCAAATCTGGATCATCGTTATTCAAGCGTAATGCCTCATCGGCTGCTTGGATCGCTCGGGTATACTGTTGACGACCATAATAGGCGCGTGCCAATAATCCCCATGAGGAGGCATCATCAACATTTTGATGTACTGCTGATTCTAATGATACAACCACAGCATCCATGCCATCAGAGGTGGATTGTTTTACGGTGGGCACAGCAACAGGCACCGTTGGTTGGGTATTTTTACTACTACAGCCCATAACGGCAATAGATAACCCCAGCACACATAATAGATGCTGTATTGAAATATCGAATCGCATATGCGTTTATTTTCCGTTGATGATTTGACTCATATCAACCAAGGTCTTTTTTGCAAGTGCATGAGCATCTGGCTTAATCAAATTTTTGCTTTTCATTGATTGAAGCTCTTGCTCAGCTAATTTTAAACTGGCACTCAAGACAATATTCTTGGCATCGTTATTACTTGGGTCTAAGCGAGTCGCTTCTGTACCCGCATGAATCGCTTTGGCATATTTTTCACGCTCAAAATAAACCAATGACAACAGCGACCAAGATAAACCATCTTCAGCATTCGAACGAACTGCTTGTTCTAACGAGCTTAGAATAGGATCGTCAGAAGACTTTCCCAAGGGCAATGGTTTTTGCTGGGCGTGAATCACAGGTGTGATGACTTGGTCTGTTGGTTCAGGGATGGCTTTTTTACTACTACAGCCAACAACACCTAAACTAATCGCGCATAAAATCGCTATATTTGTACGGTTTCTCATTGTAAACAATCGTTTTTTCAGTGAAACTCGAGCCAAGTATATCATAAAGCCTGTTCATGTTTAGTGCGTGGTATGATGATTGGGAAAAAAACAATAGATTTATAAACTCAAAACTGCCTATATCACTTAGACAAAAATTATAATTTTTTGTTATCTGTCATATGTTAAGTGAGGATTTTCAAGCGTCCGATTCGGCATCTGACATCAATTTGTATCAATTTGTGAACAAGCAAGTTTTACATTGACTTTTGGCATCACGCATCAATATATCCTAGGTTCAATGCACAGGTATTTTGGATTGCATCGTATGAATCAAGTCACAAATCTTGTGAATCCCTGCCAGAACAGGCTAGTATGGCTGCCTATTTAAAAGACTCTAGTCGGAATGAGGCCATAACTCATCGTGCAATATCAAAAACATAGCTACATGCACTGGCTACCTGCCTTACTGCCCATGCTGATGTTACTGGGTTGTCAAATCCCTCCATCAGGTGAGCAGCCGCAGCCACTCGCAATGGTCAAAACCAGTGCCAAGGATCAAGTCAAGCAATTGCAACAGTCGGGACAGGCACTGCTTGGACAGGCTCAATCTAACTTAAGTGAGCGGGCACAAACGACTGTGCAAAATGGGCTGGCAACACAAACGCAAGCTCTACAGGATGCAATCCCACTCCTTGAAAAGCCTCAGGGTCTGCTTGATACATTAAAAAGCCCCATTGATTTTGCCAAAAAAAAACTGGGAATTGGCGCAAGCAAGCAAGCCGCTGAGCAACAACATGCCATCGCCGTGCAGCAAGCTCAAACCCAGCAGGCCATGCTCAATCAATTACAGCTCCTGCAACAGCAGCAGCACAAAAAACCCATTAATATTAAAATCATCGCGACTCCGCATGCCAATGCTGATCCCAAAAACCAAGGCATGGCTACGGTGATGTTATTCCAGCAACTGACCGACAGTCGCTCAGTCGAAACACTTGGACAAGACCAACAGATGGGTGAGCGCCAGATTGAACATGTGGTTTTACCCAATCGAACCCTCGATTTGACCACCCAGCTGACCAATGACATGCAATTTTTAGGATTTGTTTTTCAGCTTCGCCAACCCCAACATCGCTGGCGCTTGGCGATTCCCATCCAAGAACTTAACCCTGATCAGGCGCTCACATTAGAGGTAGGCGCCTGCGATATTCGTGTCACTCAAGGTCTGAAGTTGCCACTATCAACGACATTAAAACAGCTCACCGATCCACTCAAACCTTGCAAAATAGGACAATAATTCCGATGCATCCATCAGCCAAAGTGTTATGGGGAGAGGGGCTATTTTTACGCCCACAACACTTCCAAATGCAGGATCAATATCACGAAGCACGTCTGGCTGAAACCATGCGGCTGCTGCACCCCTATGCTTTTGGGATCAAGCACGTGATGTTGGATCAACAAATGCTGTCATCAGGCTTGCTGGCGTTTACTGACATCCAATTGGTCTGGCCTGATGGCGACTTGTTTCAAGCGCCTGCTCAAGATTTACTCCCTGCACCACAGCAGCTTGATGGCAGCAACTTGGCCGATCAGGTCATTGTTTATCTGGCAACCCATGCATTACGCGTGGGTCATGCAAACGTCACTGATCCCGACAAAGGTCGCCATGCACGGTTCATGCAATCCAGCACCCAAGCCGATGATTTATTTACCAGTGCCTCACCGACGCATGTTTTGACCTTACAACGGCATGCGCGCATCGTGCTTGAAGGTCAGGATATGGACGATTTAATCACTTTGCCGATTGCACGCATTAAGCGCAATGCTGCGGGGATTTATGAGCAAGATCATAACTTTATCCCTCCATTGCTACATCTGACCAGCTCTCCATGTTTGCTTGCACTGTTACGTCGACTTCTGAGTGTAATCCAAACCAAAGTGAGCGCGTTATACAATCATCATCGTGAGCCTGGTCAGAATATTCTAGAGTTTCGCTCTGGCGATATTGCGTCCTTTTGGCTATTGCATACGTTAAATGCTGGTTATAGCAGCTTGATGCACCTGCTACAGAATGCAGGGCTACACCCTGAACGCTTACATCAAGAATTGCTCAGGCTTACCAGCAGCTTGTTGACCTTTAGTAAAGCCTACCATCTTGAAGACTTGCCCGCGTATACGCATTTTTCGCCTGCTAAAGGATTCCATCAGCTAGATCAAATGATTCGTGATCTACTAGATACCGTGATCTCAAGTCGCTTCTTGACCATTCCATTACAAGAAACTAAACCAGCTTATTTCATCGGTCATCTGCAATCTGATCGGATTGATGCCAGTGCACGTCTATATCTGTCGATTAGTTCCAGCTTGCCTGTGCATGAGCTGGTTAGCTCGGTTCCGATTCGCTTCAAAGTAGGCTCACCTGATGATGTCGAACAACGCGTGCTAGCAGCACTCTCGGGCGTGACCTTGACCCATGTCAGCCAAGTCCCTGCAGCTATTCCGATCCGACCAGGCTGCACCTATTTTGCGATTGAGCCACATGGTGCACTATACGAAAAAACCTTACAGGCTGAATCGATTTGTATTTATGTGCCGACTGGCTTTGATGATTTAAAAATTGAACTGATGGCGATCATCCAATGAACTCAAATACCAATTCATCTCCACAACCGCAACGGGCAGCACCCCCATCCCTGTTCAATACAGGTGAGGTGGGTAACAGTGTTGCACTCAATACACTGAACAGCCGCAAAGCTCATCGCAGTTTGTTGGATCTGATGTACGACGGCTTGTATTTAATTTTTTTGCTCCGCAATGGTTATCGCCCCGAAAGCGCCACCGAGATGCGTGAACAGGTGATTGGGTTACTGAATCAATTTGAGCGACAAGCACGCCGTCTTGATTTTAGTGCCGAAGATATTCATCAGGCCAAATATGCTTATTGCGCCTTGGTCGATGAAACCATGATGACCCAACGCAGCCCTGAATTTGCCGAGATTCAACGGGAATGGGAGCGTGCACCTTTGCAGCTCAGTATGTTTGGCTCTCAATTAGCAGGTCAGCAATTTTTTGATGATTTAGAAGCACTTCGTGCACAAGGTGCTGAGCGTTTGCCCGCTCTCGAGGTGTATTACTATTGCCTGCTGCTGGGCTTTCAAGGCAAATATCGACTGGATGCCCCCGAAAAAATCAACTACTTGATTGCTCGACTGGGCGATGAAATCCGTTTTTTAAAAGGTAAAAAACATGAGTTTGCGCCATTTTGGGCAATCCCCGACCAAATTCGACATGCAATTCGGGGCGAAATGCCATTGGCATTAATTTTGACTATTTTGGCACTGATGGCGGTGATTGCTTTTTCGGGTTTTAACTATCTGATCCGACAAGACCGAATCCATGCAACACAGCCCTATCAGCAATTGATACAAACCCCTGAGCAACAGGCCAGTATCACAATTTACCTGCCATAGGCGTGCTGGTGCCATAATCTGGTTACACCTTCAACAACGAGACGGCTCAGCGCATGCAACTTTGTTTGATTCGACATCCTTGGGTTGATGCCCAACAACGCTGCTATGGCCAACTGGAGCTAAACGTTCAGCAAGAAGGCTTATCTCAGGCGCTCAGCCAACTGGCGCCATTCAAGCAACAGCAATTGATCAGCAGTCCTGCCCAGCGCTGTCAGCAATTGGCATATGCTCTATCTGCCCACGTGGAGTTGTGGTCAGAATTGCAAGAATTAGATTTTGGTGATTGGGAGGGTCGCCGTTGGCAGGATATCCCACGCACAGAATTGGACGATTGGGCGGCAGATCTCTGGCATTACCCAGTTGGTGGCGGAGAAACCGTTCTGGCCTTTCGGTCTCGTGTCCTGCATGCGGTGCAACGTGCTCACACGTTACAGCGTGAACAGGTAGTTTGGGTGACACATGCAGGAGTGATTCGAATGCTACTAGCAGAATATCAGCAGATTCCATCGGAGCAGCGTTGGACAGTGCCAATTGACTATGCTACCCCATACTGGCTCAATATTACCTCTTTTTAAGCACTGTCCGCCATGCCATCTTTGTTGCAACATCTCATACTGGCTGTGCAATTTTTGACGCGCCTACCCACCCCCCAGATTCAGCACTTTCAGCCACAGATGCTTGCCTCATCAGCGGTATGGTTTCCATTGATTGGGCTACTGATCGGGGGGTTACTCTGTCTGGTGATATGGCCAGCCGCGCTGCTTGATGCATGGCTCGCGGCATGGTTGGGTATGTGTTTTTGGGTATTGGTCACAGGCGGGCTACATCTGGATGGCCTCGCCGATCTGTCAGATGCCTTGGGAGCGAGTCATCGCGATCCAGAGCGATTGTTGGCTGTCATGAGAGATCCACACCTCGGCAGCTTTGGGGTACTGAGTTTAGGTGTGTTACTCAGCGGCAAATTAGTCTTAATGATGTTGACCATTCAGGCCGAACAATGGATGGCATTGTTACTGATTCCTGCATGGGCACGATTTTCCATTTTTTATTGGCAAACGCTACCGCCCTTACAGGCGGGTGGAATGGCTGAACAATTTAGCTGGTCAGTATCTGGCACGACCCGCTGGCTCTGGCTGCTGGTGTTGCTTGCGGCTAGTCTCGCGCTTTGTCCTGTATTGCTAGCAGCACCCGTGATGATCGTATTGTACCGCTACTGGTTACAACGTACTTTAGGTGGTGTGAGTGGTGACTGTTTAGGTGCGGGCGTTGAGATTTCGGAACTCTGTCTATTGCTGCTTGTCGTTTGCGCTCATCTGATCAATGCCTCAAGTCTGGTCACTCAACCCTTCTGACGTTGGAGTAACGACTGGGTATTCTGCTGTTTAGTTTTTAAGAAAACTAATGTAAGAGATATGGAGTTAAGCCATCAATACAGAATATTTTTCATACAAAAACACAAAAATCTTTTTTTTCAGTGTATTAAAAATCAATGCTAGGTGCTTTGTGTCCGATTGATATACAGTAGTACATTGCAATAGCATGTCAATTCATGCTATTAATTTAGCAATATTGTTTCGTGCATTGTGATTTTCAATGCAAGTTTCTAACTGTCACTTTCAGCAAAGACTTGATACCTATGCCTTATCCAACCACCCCCCGTACCATTTTAAAGAAGCGTTATCCACATCTCCATGATCAGCAGCAAGGTTTTGGCTCGCCTGATTCACATGAAGACTCCTCAGCTTCTATTAATTTGCACCTCAACACTCGTTTGAGTTATGTCCTTGGCCAAAGCCGTGCTGCACCACACCGCCGCGTGAGCAACGTGATTCATCGGTATGGTCTACTGCTTGGCGAGAGCATCCCTCGCCTGCGTGAACAGTTCAGTGAGCTAGAACTGTCCTTGCTGACTTGGGCAATTGCTGATGCAAATACAGAGCACATGAACAGCCGTACATTTATTGGCCTCATGGCAACCATGGTGCGTCAACGCCGTGAAGAAGGTCAACTGACCAAAGTCCCTGACGAAGAGTTAGATGCCCTTGAAGATAAGCTGGTCACACTCAGCCTATTGGAAGAGTTGGCTTTGCTGGATTTGATTGAGCAACGTCTCGCCAAAGGTATTGCCTAGATCACAACGATTCGATTCCGACCCGCGTGTTTGGCTTGATATAGCGCTTGATCAGCAAAGTTAATCAGTTGATCAAGCGTTTTGGCCTCACGACCTAAACCTTGCGAGCCTGCCGCAATTCCAAAACTTGCGCCCAAATAATGCTGTATTTGTGACGCATGTTCGTGATGGATCAAATACGCATTGATTTGCTGCAAACA
>JAYXXU010000122.1:0-1486 GCA_036019135.1 Pseudomonadota bacterium
TGCCGCGAAAGCTAAACTCTGACTGCTCATGGTTGCCTTTACTATAGGTACGCAAAAATTCTTTAAATTCTTTGATATCTTCAGGATAGACCAAGTCAACAACAGGCATACCCATCAGGGCTTCGACGCTTTCATTGCCGAATAACTGTAGATAGGTATCATTGGCATAGATGTGAACACCATCATGGATATAAGCCACGGCACTGCGTGAGTTTTTCAGCAAAAGCTGGGCGCGCCGCTCAGCTTCCATCAACATGCCTTCAAGATCGCGTTTGCTGCGACGGTATTGTAAGCTGCGCAGCTCACGCCGAATGCTGGCAACAAGGTGTTGCTTGGCATGCCGCTCAATCACATCAGTGACACCCGCTGCAAAGGCTTGAGCAATGATTTGTGGGGTGGCATCATGCTCATCAATCGGCTGACGTACGGCATCTTCAGGTGGCATGACAATGACGGGCAGATCTTTACCTGCCGCTCGAATCATGTTCATGGCATCTTGATAGCTCAGATCATAGGCATTACCAAACAATACCAAATCCCAGACTTGGCGCAGTGACTTTTCGAGCTCTTCACGATCATCCAACAGATGCATACGTGTTGCCACACCTTGCGCTTTAAGCATGTCGGTGATGGCTTCAGCGCTGAGTTGCTCGTCATCAATCACCAATAACCGTAAACTTTCACTTTTACTGCTCATGGTGCGGCAAACCTACTAAATCAGGGCAAGCTAAATCGGTGTAAGCTAACGGGTTAAAGGGTTTGCCAAACTTCGTCATATGCATCTTCCTTGTCAGTCGGGAGCGGACGGTTACGCTCCGTTGGCGTCCTGCTATTGAGTGGTGCATCTGTACGTAAAATAATAAACTCAAATTGACTGAAGCTTTGGGTGACCATCAGCTCGCGTGTCAATTGAGCTTTTACCTCATCGCGACCAACCCGTATCATCACGCGATAGCCGACCTTGAATGCCAATGTCGGTGTGATAATGGTAGCGGGACGGTTCAGGTTTTTCATTTCTGGCAGCAGCAAGGCTCGCAGGTACTCGGTAGGCTCACCATCCTTACGAATTACACGGGTGCCACAGGACTTGCCACGTGGCGAGAGAATCTCTACACCAAATTCAGCGCCTTCCATGGGTTTTTGTTTAACCCAACGAATCAGACCAATATGCCAAGATTTATCGGCTTGCTCACGTACGCTGACCAGCTCACCCGTGCGTAGTACGCTTGGGGTTTGACCCATCCAGCGCACACCATATCCGCCAGGGCTAATGTTTACAATATCACATTGACGTGTTTCGAGATGTTCTTTTGTGGCTTCTTGCTTGATTTGCTCGTCTTGTGGGGTGTAGTGAATGTCAGTGTGGTGTTGACTGAGGCTCATTCCTATGCTTTTACTGGCCAGTGACTCAGCTTGGTTTTTATCGATTTCAATGACTTGCTCAAAAGTTCTTTGGTCTGCCAGTTGATAGTGTGCGCCGATTAAT
>JAYXXU010000123.1:0-1461 GCA_036019135.1 Pseudomonadota bacterium
ATTTTTTGCGAGATGCCGTTGATGTGTTTTGTGTTTTTCTACGTTGGTCACCACCAAGACCATCAGTGATCAAAACGATCATTGGATCTAAGGCTGCCAATGCAGGCATGGCGCCAAACGAAGGACAAGCCATCGCCCTGACCGACGCACAATTTCTGAGACTCTTCGAGAGCATCAATGACCAACGCTGGCGTATGGCGGTTGGATTGCTTGGTGTATTCGGCCTGCGGGCTTTTGAGCTGAATTACTGCAGCCCAGGCGAGCAGGGCGGACTGCTCGTGACATACGAGAAGCGAAACAATATGAAAAAGACCAAACCACGAGAGGTGCCTGTCCTTAATCCAGAAGGGCACCCAGGCCTGGGGCAAAAACTCTTGCTGCTGCTGAACACTGGTTTGGTGCCAATGCCGCCTCTGGGCAACAGCGACAGTCAAGCTGCAATTTCACTTAATCAGGCGTTGAGCCGAAATTCAGTGTGGATTGAACTGAAGGCTGAGGCAAGAAGGAAGGGCAAACGTATTTCGAGTTACAGCCTGCGCCACTGTTTTGCAGACCGATGCGCCATGCTGGGGGCAATTCCACCGAAAGCTGCAGCAGCTGCAATGGGCCATACCTTGAACACCCACCTTCAGGTGTACCAGAAGAATTATCACCAGAAAGAAGTGTTTGAAGCCTTCGAGAAGGCTGATTCGGCTGCCAAGGTTCTGAATAAAGAGTGAACCCCTTTCGTCTACAACTTTACTGGATTGAGCTAGATGTAGCGCTTTACTGGCCAAGAAGATTTTGTCGACAAATAGTAATGAAGGCAAGATTGCCTGCAATATCTGGCCGTTGGTCTGTACTACAATAATATAAGATCCTTTTAGTGAATTGGTGTAGCAAGTAAGGCGAAGATTGTTAAAATGGCAGGTACTGTTAGCAGTAAGTTGGCAAATATTATGGATCAGCAGCAACACGAGCCGTTTGTACCTACCGCATTTGCACCAAAATGTTTGGAATCAGCCCCCACACATTGAAGAAGTAAGGGCGACCCGAAACTGGCTTTCTGCGCGAAGGAAAGTATCGTGAGCGTGACATGTCTCGTACCGCTTCCAAAGGCTGGTATGTCGGAGAATGCTCTCAGGCTCCAGCTATTCGTGGCTTTATCTTCTTCGATCGCACCGAAGATGATGTAACACTTGCAGAAAACTAGACTTGTCAAATGCTTATCAATTTTGTAAACTATGTGTGAGGCCGCCAACGTCAAGATGAAAACGGCAGTCCAGGATTTTTCAGAACGTGATTACCTCGGTGCTCCGCTCAATACCATGTTGCACGCCAGTTTTCCTGAGGAGCTGGCCGTGTTCATACGCACGGCTGCTCTGACCGCAGGCGTACTGAATCAACTTTGACTCAGTACGCCTGCGCCCCTTTGGCGAAAACAAAGGCTTACAGCCGAGAACTCTGAAAAAGCGAAAGCCA
>JAYXXU010000124.1:0-12384 GCA_036019135.1 Pseudomonadota bacterium
GACTTCGACTTCTATGAAATCCATGAAGCATTCGCCGCACAAGTTTTGTCAACCCTGAAAGCATGGGAAGATCCAGCCTTCTGTAAAGAGCGTCTGGGTTTAGATCAACCCCTCGGCTCAATCGACCGTAGCAAGTTGAACGTCAATGGCTCATCACTGGCAGCTGGTCATCCATTTGCGGCGACTGGTGGCCGTATTGTTGCCAGTGCAGCCAAACTACTGAACCAAAAAGGCTCAGGCCGTGCGCTGATTTCGATCTGTGCGGCAGGTGGCCAAGGCGTGACTGCCATCATCGAAAAGCCATAAGCGCTTAATTCATTAAATGTCAAAAAAAGCCCTGATCTGATTCAGGGCTTTTTTATTGCAGCGAGTTTATGCTTTAATCCGCGCACACAAGCATTTGTGCTCACGCGATATGCGCCCTTAGCTTAACTGGATAGAGCAGTTGCCTCCTAAGCGACCGACGTGGGTTCGAGTCCCGCAGGGCGCGCTATTTTGTGGTAAAAACACTGCCGCTACCTCAGCGGAATCACCTGCCCATGCTCAGGCATCACGAACAGCGATGTATCAACCCCCGCCTGTGCTAGCGCCAGCTCCAAATCGATCATCGGCTGATCCAACGCCTCATCTGTCAATTCAAATGTCCCCCAATGCACACCAAAAGCCCGACGTGGCTGCAACGCCTGAAACACCTGCACCGCCTCTGTCGGGTTGATATGTTGCGCCGCCATAAACCAACGTGGTGCATAGGCTCCGACAGGAATCGCAGCCAAATCAATCTCCGAAAAGCGCTGGCCTATCGCCGCAAAATCCGCTGACCAGCCCGTATCCCCTGCATAATAAAACACGCCATCCTCAGCTTGGGTCACCCATCCACCCCATAAGCTGGCATTGCGATCAAACGGTGAACGCGAGCTCCAATGATGCGCAGGCACAAAATTAAACGTCACACCTTGATAAATATGCTGCTCCCACCAATCCAACGATTGCACATTGTGAATACCTTGCCGACGAAACCACGCCTCCAACCCCAGTGGGACGAGAAATAATGGCTCACCACTCGCCTGCTGAGCCAAGGCTTGCACCGTGGCCAGATCCAGATGGTCATAGTGATTATGCGAGATCAACACCACATCAATCGATGGTAGCTGTGCCAACTGGACAGGCGATTCGGCTTTTCGCTTGGGACCGAACCACGACAATGGCGATGCACGTTTTGAAAAATGTGGATCAATCAGCACATTCAAGCCTTGAGATTGCAGCAGCATTGAGGTGTGCCCCATCCACAATACTTGCGCTGTCTGACAATATGGCTGTGGATTAGATTGGCAATTATGCTGCAACTGCTCCAGATCAGGCATACGCATTGGAATCCCCGCATAACCTTGAAAACGCTGTGTCGGCGCATGCGGCAACCCTGCTCGCCAGCGCTGCCAACTCCAACGTAAGACATCACGTAGTGGCTTGTTGTTTGGATCACCATTGCTATTCACAAAACCATTCGGTCGATGGTGAGGTTTCTTCGGGTCATAGTGGGGATTTTTTTGGCTACAGCCGCCCACCAGCAACAACATCAGGCTTAGCGTACTCATCAGGTGTTTTTTCATGTTGAAACAGTCGAATTGCGCTGTGATAACGCAAATCATGCCACAAATGATCTTTGATTCGATCAACACCACAAAAATCCTGACCTTCCCCCCTTTTCATCAGTTCCGCTTACTCATAACATAGCGCGATTCTTAAATTCAGGTTGAAACTGTCATGCGCGCTAGCCGCTTCTTGTTCGCCACGTTGCGCGAAAGCCCTGCTGATGCCGAAGTCATCAGCCATCAACTCATGCTGCGTGCTGGGATGATCCGTAAGTTAGCCAGTGGATTGTACACTTGGCTGCCGATGGGGATGCGTGTCTTACACAAAGTTGAGGCGATTGTGCGCGAAGAAATGGACAAAAGCGCACTTGAAGTCGTCATGCCAGTGACTCAACCCATCGAATTGTGGCAAGAATCAGGTCGTGAACAAGGCTATGGCCCGGAACTCTTGCGCTTTACGGATCGGAACCAACGGCCATTTGTACTGGGGCCTACCCATGAAGAAGTCATTACCGATCTGGCGCGGCAAGAGCTGAAAAGCTATAAGCAACTGCCCCTGACGTTTTATCAGATTCAGACCAAATTCCGTGACGAAACACGGCCACGCTTTGGTGTCATGCGCGCCCGCGAATTCATCATGAAAGACGCCTACTCCTTTCATACCGACCGTGCCTCGCTCGCAGACACGTATCAAGTCATGTACGACACCTACTCTCGGATTTTTAGTCGTTTGGGCTTGGATTTTCGAGCCGTACAAGCCGACACAGGCTCGATTGGCGGCTTTGCCTCGCATGAGTTCCACGTACTGGCCAAAAGTGGTGAAGATGCCATCGCATTTTCTAATGGTTCTAATTACGCTGCCAACATTGAGATGGCTGAAGCGATTTTGACAGGTGAGCGACCCGCTGCAACACAAGCCGCGCGTATCGTGGATACCCCGAATCAAAAAACCATTGACGATGTCAGCCGTTTTTTGAGTGTTACCGCCGCACAAACGGTTAAAACCTTGATCGTACGTGGTGTCGCCGATGACAAAGGGCAGTATTCTCTGATTGCATTGGTGCTGCGTGGCGACCATGCATTAAATGAAATCAAAGCCGAGAAGCTAGAGGAAGTCGCCAATCCGTTGGTGTTTGCCACTGACGAAGAAGTCCAGCAACGCCTGGGTTTAACACTTGGCTCAATTGGCCCACAGGGGCTGAATATTCCTGTGCTGGTGGATCGGGCAGCGTCAATTTTGGCAGATTTTGTGGCAGGTGCGAATGTCGCGGATCAACACACGGTTGGCCTAAATTGGGAACGCGATGCCATGATCAGCCGCGTGGTGGATATTCGCAATGTGGTTGAAGGTGACCCATCCCCTGATGGCTTAGGTACACTGACCATCAAACGTGGTATTGAAGTGGGACATATCTTCCAACTCGGCCAAAAATACTCCGAAGCATTAGGCTGTAAAGTCCTTGGCGAAGATGGCAAACCGATCACCGTCACCATGGGTTGCTACGGCATTGGCGTTACGCGCGTGGTGGCAGCGGCTATCGAGCAGAATTATGACGAAAATGGCATTATCTGGCCGATGAACATCGCACCGTTTCATGTGGCGGTCGTCCCCATGAATGCAGCCAAATCACCACGCGCTGTCGAAGCCGCTGATGCGCTATATCAGGAGCTACAAACGCTGGGATTCGATGTATTGCTAGATGATCGCAATGAACGACCTGGGGTTAAATTTGCGGATCTGGAGTTGACAGGCATTCCACACCGTATTGTGGTGAGCGAGCGTGGATTAGATGCTGAGACTTTTGAATATCGTGGACGACGCGATACTGAAGCACGCAACCTCAGCAAGACCGAGCTATTGGCGCTGTTGGCAGCCAGTCGTGCCTAACTGACCAACGATGACCCATTAAAAAGCCCAATTTGACATTGGGCTTTTTATATAGAATCCGTCAGGTTTGTACCCGTTAGGACGCCATTTGTGACTGCAAGTAGTTTGGCAAACCAATTTTTTCAATCAGACCCAGTTGTTGCTCTAACCACAAGGTATGGTCTTCTTCGGTATCTTTGAGCTGTGCCAGCAGCATATCACGCGTCACAAAATCCTGATGTTGCTCACACAAGGCAATGCCTTTAGCAAGGCGTTCACGCACTGCATATTCCAACTCTAAGTCGATTTTGAGTGCATCAACCACACTCTCACCAATCCGTACAGGATCTGGTGTCATCTTTGGCTTGGCCTGCAAAAATAACAATCGACGCAAAATCGCATCGGCATGACTCGCCTCCTCCTGCATTTCATGGTTGATCCGCTCATACAAACGCGGCAAACCCCAATCTTCATACATGCGTGAATGAATAAAATACTGATCACGGGCAGACAGCTCACCCGCCAACAGCATATTCAAATAATCAATCACTGCTGAATTGCCGTTCATGACTGGTGTCCTCTATAGTGTTTTAACATGACATTCATTATGGCTAAAAAATCCGTAACACCCAATGATTAAATTGTATAAGTTTTTGATTTTTAACAATCAATAATGATAAAAAATCTCATTCACTTTACGCATCCATAGAAGTTCAAAGCGAATACAGACACTTAAAGACCCAGTTTGCGCCACCATTCAGCGACTGAGTGCGCCGCTTTATCTGAAGCCACATCAAAACACGAGGCAGACCTGCTAGATTAGCTAAAACAATCGTCTTTGCCCCAGCCCTGCCTTTGCGACGCATAACGTCAAGATAGACGTCCCACAACACGATTCAAAACAGGCAGCCGCACAATACACACGATTTTTATTGATCGCGCGCCGCTTGCTGGCCGTGATATCAATGTTGCAAGGTACATCATGTCCAGCCAAACCCTCCCGCAAAACATAGCCAAGGATGATGTGTTGCGTTTTGATGATCATACGGATTTGGAGTTGCTTGGCCTTGAGACGGAGGCACATGATTGGCTGATCCGCGCCAATCTACCACGCCGTCCGACAGGGCTAAGGCTGGACGATGGGCGCTCTGACTTTGACATCCTCATATCACCCACGAGCTATCGTGTCGGCTGGCGAATTCTATTGATGCCTGTACTGGCGATTGGTTTGGTACTGTGTAGTCTGCTTTTAATCCATTTACAATTACCCCAGCATAGTATGCCGCTGCTCGTCTTAGCGATTGGCCTGTTGCTGTTTTTGGGATTGTATTGGCAACATAGTCGGCAGTTGCGGTTGTTTATTTCATCCAGTGGGGTGTTTTTTGGTACAACGCGAGACCAGCAATATCGCTCAGCCATCGACTGGTCAACACTTGCTGGCGTCAGTGTGCAACGCTGTTTTGCGGGCTATAGTCTGGTGATTATGAGCAAGCGTGGCACAGGCCATAGCCTGTGGATTGACTATTTGCCCGCGTCACAACTCAGGCAGATCGTCCATTTGATCAGAACGCAGATTGCACAACGTGGAAGCCGCTAAATCCGCCAAATAATGTCCAAACCATTCTGCGGTTTTAAGATCACCGACAGGTGGCGTCAACTCCGCTGGAGCATTGTCTGATTGTGTCATCAAACCCAAAAATCCAGACAACCGATTCAGGTCACTCGTGCCATGCCCTGTCGGCATCAGAGGCAATCCTGCCCATAACATGCCATGCTGCATCGCAAACAAGCACAACTGTTGTAGCACGGCCAGTTTATCCCCGCTTAAGCCCCCTGAATTGGCAAACCCTGCGGCCAACTTGCCTTGCCAATCACGGTTTTTCCATCGCTTGGAAGTCGCATCCATAAACAGCTTCATGTCTGCTGTCACGCTCCCCATATACGTCGGTGAACCAAACACGATCACATCGGCCTGATCCAAAGCCGCCCAATCCACCTGCGCAACCGACATCACTGCCACAGAGACATCGGCAACCTGAACCGCCCCTTGTGCAATGGCTTCCGCTACCCGCGCGGTATGTCCGTATGCACTGTGATACACGATACTGAGTTGTATATGCTGTTTACCCAAAAGTCATCTTTCCTCAACGAACAGGCAAAAACGCAACTGTTGCCATTCTGCCAGTGACACCATCCCGACGATATGAATAAAATGCTGCGGCCTCTTGCAGTGTACAGCGCTCTCCACCTGTAATCAGGTTAATTCCCAAACGTACCAATCGTAGGCGCGCTAAGGCATACAGATCGGCCAGATATTGCCCGTTTGATTGCGGTATGAAGGCTTGTGCAGCCGTAGGATCATGCGCAATAAAGCGTGTACGAACCTCATCACCCACCTCAAACGCAGTCGCACCAATTGCAGCACCCAACCATGCCTGCTGTGCTGGATAGCGCATTGCTGCAACGGTCGCCTCAATCACTCCATCCACCAGACCGCGCCAACCTGCATGTAACACAGCGACTTCACAACCCACCACATCAGTCAGCACAATGGGTAGACAATCTGCCGTCATAATAACCAAACCCACACCACGCTGATCAGTCACCAAAGCATCAGCATTCAACGACGCAAAAGACAGTGCTCGATCGACACGCACCACCGTTGTGCTATGAGTTTGATTGAGCCATACCAATCGTTGCAGCCCATACGGTTGTAACTGTGCAAGCAAGCAGTGTCGATTGGCCTGCACACTGACAGGATGATCGCCCACATGTAGTGCGAGATTAAACTGATCAAATGGCGGCTGACTCCATAGAGAAGCATCATGCACCATGGGGTGCTGCCGCAGGGTCTGCACATAACATGCAGCCCCCAACGACTGAACCGAACTCACCAGCGCGGCTTGATTAGACTGGCTGTCCATCTAACAATCCCTTTTGCTCTTGCCGTAATGCCTCAACCAATTGTACCAAGTCCTCTGGCCATGCTGCCTCAAACAACAGTTGCTCACCTGTGGTTGGATGTATCAAGCCCAATTGCCGTGCGTGCAGCGCCTGCCGATTAAACCCTTGCAGCACAGCCACCAACTCAGGACTCGCACCACGTGGTAGACGCAAGCGACCGCCGTACACTGAATCCCCAACCAATGGCCAATTCAAATGCGACATATGCACACGGATTTGATGGGTACGTCCTGTTTCAAGCTGCACCCGCAGCAAGGTATGTGAACCAAATCGCTCGGTGACTCGATAATGTGTCACCGATGGACGACCACCTGCCTGTACCGACATCCGCAAGCGATCCACCGAATGGCGACGAATCGGCGCATCTATCGTACCACCCGCCACTACGTGTCCAACCACCACTGCATCGTAGACCCGATAGACCGACTTGGCAGCCAACTGCTGGGATAAATGATGCTGAGCGGCCAAATTACGCGCAACCACCAACAAACCACTGGTGTCTTTATCAATCCGATGCACAATCCCTGCACGCGGTAACTCGGCCAGCCTTGGATCATGATGCAACAGGCCGTTGACCAGTGTCCCCGTCCAATTGCCCGCACCTGGATGTACCACCAAGCCGACGGGCTTATTGATCACAATGATATCGTCATCTTCGTACAATACATCCAGCAACATGGCTTCAGGCAAACTGTGAGTCTCTGTGACCAATATCGCATCCAATTGCAATATTTCTCCGCCATTACAGCGGGTTTTGGCTTTCACTGTTCGACCATCTAAGGTCAATTGCCCATCGGATAGCCATTGCTTCAAACGTTCACGCGAATAATCCGAAAACAACGTCGCGGCAATCTGATCAACGCGCAGACCTGCATAACTCGGATCAATCTCCATCCGCAGATGGATTTCGGTTGCGGCATTAGGTTGACGCTCTGTCTCCTCGTCGTGAAAATCCTCCAAAACATCATCAAATCCCTGATCTTCATGAGTAGAATCAGGTAAAACATCGGTGGGCTGTTGGCTTTGTGTGTGAGTCATTTGGCGTTGCTGATCAAAAATGCTTAAATAGCCCGCATTGTAGCCCATAGTAGACTGGGTCTTGAGGAGTATTTATGTCGCGGTCGAGTTCAGCCGTTCTTGCACTGTCCGTTTCGTTACTAATGGCAGGTTGTAGTAGCATGTCATTATTCAGTCGGGACAAAAAAACCGACGCAGGCCCACAGTTTAGCGAGCAAGTCTATTATGAACGGGCGCAGCGTAGCCTTGAACGTAATCAATTGGATGATGCCACCCGCGCGTTGGAAGCGTTAGACACCTATTACCCGACGGGTCCTTATACTGAACAAGCACAGCTTGACCTGATGTATACCCGCTTTCGACAAAGCGACTATGCGGGCGCTGTCAGTGTGGCAGATCGTTTTATTCGACTGTATCCCACCCATGCCCAATTGGACTACGCCTATTATTTGCGCGGTGTGGCCAATATGGAAATTGGATTCGATAGTCTATTACGCTACACCAGCTTGCAGCAGGCGCACCGTGATGTGGGGTTCTTGCGCTTGGCCTATGATAATTTGACCGAACTGCTACAACGCTTTCCAAACACACGCTTCCGCTACGACGCGACACAGCGCCTACAACACATCACGCATCAGTTTGCCGAAAACGAAATTAACGTTGCTCGCTACAACGTCAGACGTGGCGCATGGGTCGGCGCTGCCCAACGCGCACGCTGGGTGTTAGAGTATTACCCTCAAACGCCTCAAATTCCCGAAGCCATCGCTACCTTGGCCTACAGCTACCAAAAACTCGGCATGACCAAGGAAGCGGCTCAGTATCGCGAGTTACTGCGCCTGAACTACCCTTCATTGGTGCAAGGCGATAGTGTCAACCTCAGTGCAGCACAACATAAACCGAGTCTACTCAATCGTTTGACATTAGGTATTGCTGGTGATCGCCATCGTGACATTCAGCCTGTCACACAAACTGAAAATACTGTTGAACAGCCGATCAGCCGCCCCTCACGCGATACGCTGCCATCACCTGTCGCACCAACACCGCCCCCTAGCCTACAATCTAGCGAAACCAACTTGGCCAATCTGGGCGTACGCTTGGGACTGCCTGAGCAATCCAATACCAACAGTGTCAGCGATGCACAACCTGCTGACCAAGCCACACCTGTGATTGAGGCTGCACCTGAATCAGAAGTCGCAACCCCCTAACCCGCAAGTCTGAGCTGATGCTATACTTCCCGACCAGCACTGGACGTGCCTGAGCTGGTCGGGGTACTACATGCGCATATCACAAGTCATCATTGATCAAGTGTTGGATCGAACCGATCTGGTTGATCTGATCAACAGTCGTGTCAAACTCAAAAAATCTGGCAAAAGCTATACCGCCTGCTGTCCATTTCATCAAGAAAAAAGCCCATCCTTCCATGTGCATCGTGACAAGGGGTTCTATCATTGCTTTGGCTGCCAAGCCAGCGGCAATGCCATTACCTTCTTGATGGAGCATGATCATCGCACCTTCATGGAAGCGTTGTCAGATCTAGCACAGCAGGCAGGGATTGAACTGCCCAAATCCGACCCAGCCGATGCCCCCCAAGTCCAATATCAGCGTCAAGCGCCCAAAACCCTGACACCCAAAAAACAGCCTACTCCTACCACAGCAGCCACACAGCCGTACACACACACGGCGCATGCAGAAGATGATGATGCAGGTTGGCAGGATTTTTTTCAGGCAGGCGCAACGGAATCCGATCTAGAGACCAATCTGCCCACTGTGCCCACAGCAGCGGCGTATCTCACTCCAGATGAATCTGGCTTTGCAGAACAGCTAGATGGCAGCTTGTATAGCCTGCTCGAAGCGATTACTCAATTTTATCAATCGCAACTGCAACAGCATTTGCCTGCCCGTCAATATTTACATGGTCGTGGATTAGATGGCGAAGCCTGTACCTTTTGGCGTTTAGGCTATGCCCCCACCGATTGGCAGCATTTAGAACAGGCCTTTCCAAATGACATCGAAGGCTTAAAACAGCTTGGGCTGGTGCGTACCAGCGAATCGGGTCGTCAGTTTGACCTGTTGCGTGATCGCGTGATGTTCCCCATTCGAGATCGCAAAGGTCGCGTAGTGGGTTTTGGTGGCCGCGCCATGCAAGACGATGTCAAACCCAAATACATCAACTCACCCGAATCCGTGGTCTTTAACAAATCCAACTTGTTATACGGTTTGTATGAAGGCCGTAAAGCGCGCGCCAAAAAATGGCTGATGGTTGAAGGCTATATGGACGTCATCGCCTTACATCAAGCAGGTGTGCACGGTGCGGTAGCCGCCCTTGGTACTGCCGCCAATGTCGATCATCTGAATACCCTATTCAAACTTGATCCCAGCCTTACCTTGGCTTTTGACGGCGACCAAGCAGGACAAAACGCCGCATGGCGCACACTAGAATTAGCACTGCCGATCCTCAATGATGGTCTGGAGCTGCGATTTTTGGTATTGCCCGAAGGCCAAGATCCAGATAGCTTGATTCGTCGTGAAGGCACACAT
Organism: Pseudomonadota bacterium; assembly: GCA_036019135.1. Lineage (GTDB taxonomy): Bacteria > Pseudomonadota > Gammaproteobacteria > Pseudomonadales > Moraxellaceae > JAYXXU01. Next base: position 9,976 of record JAYXXU010000124.1, read on the forward strand.
GGTTTTCGGGATCGTATTCAGCAAGCACCACCACTGTCGGATTTTTTATATGACAGTTTGGCACGCCAATATGATCTAAATCATCCCGAAGGCAAAGGCCGCTTGATGCACGCTGCCCAACAGTTGATTCAACAGTTGCCACAACATGGCAGCTACCGCCATCTACTGCGCCACTCAATTCGGGATCGTCTGGGCTTGGGGTTTCGGGGCAAAGCACAAGCACCGCGCCAGTCGATTTCCTTTGAACAAGGCTGTAGCCTCGAAGAAAAGGCTTTATTACTGCTGTTGCAATATCCTGCTTTGCGCGCACACTTTCAGCCACTTGACGGCCTGCTTGACCCACAAGCCCCCCTCAAGCAACTGTTGCAACTACTCCGTACTGACCTTGAGCAACAGATTGATGACCCCGAACAGATGCTCTACTTTATCCTTGGCGCTTGGCCAGAAGCCCAGAGCCGCCGCAAACTGTGTGACCTACTCGACGCAGTCGATCTGACCAACTATATCCAACACCCTGAGCGGCTGGATCGGCTGTGTCGTGAGCTGGCACTGCAACTACACGAACAATTGCTAACCCGCCGCCTGCGCAGTATTCAATCCCTAACCGAAGCACGCGAAATCAATGCCCAACTGCTCGACATTCGTTATCAACTGCATTTTAGAGAAAGTGCTGATCCCTTGCTGATGCATGAATCACATATTCACTAGTACCTATTATCGGGCAATCTCCAAACCCACATTGAAAACACGAAACCTCGCCCCCATGATCGTTTCAAATGCGCATCGTGCGCCAAACCCAGCGTACCACCCGTTTTCATCTGCGTCTAAATCGACTAAATTTAGACGAATGCAATACCGCGTGGTATCCTACTCGATTGCCTTTGGGCAACCGATTGACCGATGAGTGACGACTGATGAGCGACCTGATAACGCCCACCTCGCAAGTCGCGGCCTTGATCAGCCGTGGTAAAGAACAAGGCTACCTGACTTATGCTGAAGTCAACGATCATCTTCCGGATTCGATTACCGAAAGTGAGCAGATCGAAGACATCATTCAAATGCTCAATGACGTTGGCATTCCGGTACACGAGCGCGCACCCGAAACAGACGAACTGATGCTTGATGGCAACACACCTGATGCTTCAGATGATGATGTCGCCGCCGAAGAAGCCGCCGCGGTCTTGGCGTCTGTTGAAAGCGAACCTGGCCGCACCACCGACCCTGTACGCATGTATATGCGTGAAATGGGTACGGTTGAACTGCTGACCCGTGAAGGCGAAATCAGCATCGCCAAACGGATCGAAGAAGGCATCCGTGATGTGCTGCATGCTATGGCACACTGGCCAGGTGCAGTCGAAATGGTGCTGTCTGAATACGACGAAGCCCAACGCGGTGAACGCCGTCTGGCTGATATTCTGTCAGGCTATCTCGATCCAGAAAGCGACGTTGAAGACATTCCTGAAGTCTTAGAAGACGATGAAGCCGTCATTGCACCGTTGGCAGGTACAGATAAAGCCAAAGCAACAGATGATGACGAAGAGGAAGAAAGTGACAGCTCAGATGACGCAGATGAAGTCGAATCAGGGCCTGATCCAGAAATCGCTCGTCAGCGCTTTGGCGATCTGGCCGAGAAGCACGCCGCTGTATTGGCCGCCATTGCTGAGCATGGCCGTCAAAGCCCTGTGACACAAACCGCGCTGATGGACATGGCTACCGTGTTCATGATGTTCAAACTGACCCCACGTCTGTCGGAGCAACTCTCCAGCCTGATTCGCAATACCAACTTGCAAGTTCGCTTGGCTGAACGTGAGATCATGCGCTTTGCCATCAAGCGTGGTCGGATGAGTCGTGAACACTTCCGCACCCACTTCCCGAACCAAGAATCTCGCTTGGATTGGGTCGATGAACAAATCAAAATCGATCCATCGCTAGCGATTTACCTGAATGTGGTTCGTGCCGACATCTTGGCACAGCAACAAAGCCTTGCCGACCTTGAAAACAGTCTGGGGCTACGGGTTTGCGACATGAAAGACATCTCACGTCGGATGTCGATTGGCGAAGCCAAAGCGCGCCGTGCCAAAAAAGAAATGGTTGAAGCCAACTTGCGTTTGGTCATTTCGATTGCCAAAAAATACACCAATCGCGGTCTGCAATTCTTGGACTTGATTCAAGAAGGCAACATCGGCTTAATGAAAGCGGTCGATAAGTTCGAATACCGTCGTGGCTATAAGTTTTCGACTTATGCGACATGGTGGATTCGTCAGGCGATTACCCGCTCGATTGCCGATCAAGCGCGTACTATCCGTATTCCAGTACACATGATCGAAACGATTAACAAAATCAATCGGGTCTCGCGTCAGTTGCTACAGGAAATGGGACGCGAGCCAACGCCAGAAGAGCTTGGCGAAC
>JAYXXU010000125.1:0-1089 GCA_036019135.1 Pseudomonadota bacterium
GGCGTTTCCAACCCAGATTTACCTGTTATGGCAGGTTAGGTGACGGCATCTTCGGATGCGCTGCTATGAATTCCGAGCGGTACGCCAACGTCACCTAATCTGCCACCCTATGAAATTGGCGTTTCGAAGGTGGCTTGCTTCTCGGAGTTCAGCCATGATTCAGCATCATCAAAGTTTATCTACAGCAGTTTCTTTGACATTCAACGAAACTAAATTCAGAATTATTGACCAAGGCGGCCAAATCTGGCTGCGCGCATCTGAAATCGCACAGGCACTAGGGTATGCAAATACCGATGCTGTGGGAAAGCTGTATGATCGTAATGCAGATGAATTTGATGCAAGTATGACGCAAGTCATTGATATCACCGAGACCCCCAATTCGACCGTCTCGAAAAACTTACAAACAAAGACGCGGATTTTTAGTCTACGCGGTTGCCACCTACTCGCAATGTTTGCGCGTACCGCAGTTGCTAAAGAGTTTAGAAAATGGGTACTTGATGTTCTTACGCGTGAAGTCTCACGCTACACCCGCTCAACCAAATCCGAACGCTCAGCACTACACGAAGCCATCAGCTTATTCATGAGCAAAACACGCGGCCTCAGCTACGTCGATGTGTACGCAATGCTGCACCAGTCGTTCAACGCCGAGCATCTGGACGAAATCCCGCTGGCGCGACTACCCGAAGCAGTGGCATTGGTGCATGGCTGGATGCTCAAGCATTCGAGCAAGCCGCAAAACACAGCACCTGTGATCGACCAAGAGCTATTACGCCGTTTTGTGGTGAATATGCACTTCTTGCGTTCATGGTGGTCACACTACCATGCAGGGATCAAGGGTATTAACCCACACGCCGCTGCATCAGTACATGAACATTTCATCTCAGGATCAGTGGACGCAACCACGATAGCGAGACACGCTGGCATTCATATCCCACACAACTACATCAACTACTACCCTTGGGCTGCTGACAACCACGAACGCCTACGCTACTGGCAGCTTAACGGCAAATCGACTGACTAACTGACCCTGTGAGCGAAGCCCCGCTGAAAAGTGGGGCTTTTTACCCAAAGTTTTGACATGGCTAAATA
>JAYXXU010000126.1:0-2618 GCA_036019135.1 Pseudomonadota bacterium
AGCAATTGCAACCGAGACGGGTGTGATAATCCCCGAGGGTGCGGAATTGTCCTTACTCGAAGCCACCCGCTCAGGCGCTGCTGACTATGAGGCGCTCAAGGACGCTATGGACGCGGCTATCGCCAAAATCGTCCTGTCACAAACCATGACGACCGACAACGGCAGTAGTCGCAGCCAATCGGAAACACACGCCGACGTGCGCGACATGGTTGTGCAAGCAGACAGCGACATGCTGTGTGAGTCATTTAATCGTTCTGTGGTGCAGTGGTGGTTTGAGTACAACCAAGCGGCATTTGCAGGCGCAACGCCACCGCGCATCTATCGCAACGTCAAACCCGCCGAAGACCAAAACAAGCGGGCAGAGCGCGACAAGAAGATCAGCGAGTTGGGCTATGAGCCGACACCAGAGTACATCACTGCCACCTATGGCGAGGGCTGGGTAAAGAAGCAGGCTAAGGCTAATCAGATTGGCCAATTGCCGTTTGCCGACCCAAATACGCCTAACTTTGCTGAGTCTGCCGTCATCGATGCGCTGAAAGCTGGTGCGCGAGGTGATCAAATCGGCATGTTGGATGCTGCGCAACGTGCTGCCGAAGACTATCAAAACGTGATTGGCCAGCGCGTACAGCAGCTACTCGACTATGCAGAGAGCAGTAAAGACTTTGACACGTTTGAGCGGCATTTGCGCGATATGGCGCGTGAGATGCCCAGCGCTCAGGCCGTAGAGAAGATTGAGCGTGCGACGTTTTGGGCGAGATTAGCGGGGATGCTACGGGGTCAGCGATGATCAAGGGCATTATCAATTTTATACAAGCCAGCTTTGGCTTTGACGTGCCTGCGCGTGAGGCGATTCGGCATTTTGAGTCAAAAGGTTTAAAGCCGTCATTTAGCTATCTCGATGTCACTGCCGAGGAGCATCGCACGGCCTTTACCATTGCCAAGATGATGGACATGGATCTGCTGCAAGACATGCAAGACAGCATCAGGCAGGCGCTCAAACAAGGCTGGACATACGAGCAGTGGGCAGATCGGATGATCCCGCACTTACAGGCTAACGGCTGGTGGGGACGGCAGGCGGTACTTGACCCATTGACGGGCAAAACCGTTGTCGCTGAGCTTGGGAGCGCACGTCGGCTACAGATCATCTTTCGCAACAACATGCAGATGGCTTACAGCGTTGGTCGCTGGGAGCAGATCATGCGACAGGCCGAGGATGCACCGTATTTGATGTATGACGCGGTGGATGATTTTAGGACGCGGCCTAAGCATCGCGCTTGGGACAATACGATTCTGCCGATCAATCATGTGTTTTGGACACGGCATTACCCGCCAAATGGGTGGGGCTGTCGCTGCAACGTCATTCAGTTGTCAGCGTCGGAGCTGGAGGCGTTGGGCTTGAGTGTGACCGATGCGCCAAAAATCACCATGGTGGATTGGACAAATCCGCGTACTGGGCAACGTGAGCGCATTCCCGACGGCGTTGACGCTGGCTTTGCGTACAATGCGGGTCAGGCGAGGTATGACGAGTTACAGCGCTTGGCGCGCGAAAAGGCGGTGGCGATTGAGGACAAGGCGCTAAGAGAGGCGGCTGAGGAGGGATTACTGAAGTCTGAAAAAGCGGCCACAAGGTTAGAGTCGCCGCCAGTTGAGACGTTTAGTGTTTATGATGCTGCTGTGCCAAAAGTAGCGCCAGACACATCGAACCCACTCAAGGCTGCTGTTGTAGAAGCTGAGGACGAAATACGAAAAAATACCAATGAAACAGCAATTATTTTTGATGGCGATGGCACTGCATTGCTCAGGAAGACAGGAGAGCCTGACAACGTACAGTTTACCGATAACGAAACCAAGTTGATGAAAGGCCGAGTAGTGACCCACAATCACCCACAAGGCACGTCATTTTCCGTCTCAGATGTTTTAATGGCGATTGATCACGATATTGGCGAGCTGCGTGTGGTTGGCGAAATGTTCAGATATTCGGTTAAGGCTCCAAACGGGTGGCCTGCGAAAATCGCACTAAATGCCGCACTTGAAAGCATCAAGCCAAGGGTGTCAAAAAAAGTTGCTACAATGATTCATGAGGGAGCGATCACGCCACAGTTTACACTGCACGAGGCGCTGCATTACACTTGGGTTGAGGTTGCAGCAATGTTTGCCCTGATCTATGAGAGAGAAAAGTCATGACCGCTCAAGAAATGAATGCCGAAATTGTGAAGCGCGAAAAAGAGCTGCGTGCTGCTGGTATGGCTGGTGAATTTGATGGACCAGTGAGTAAAAAGTTTGAAGACGACATGCTGGCAATGATCCGCCATGATATGGCGCTAATGAAGAAGTAACCAGCCCACGCACCAAAACCCGTCCAAGTGACGGTTTTTTATTGCCCAAAATAAAATCAATTATCCACATGCGGTCGCAGGGTGATGCAACGTCACCAACAGCCTAAAGTCATATCAGGACAGAGGGCAGACTATGCAACCTATCGAAATTTTTAAAGTCGGCACGCACACGGCAATGGCGGGTCAGACGCTTGATTTTAGCCGTGAAAGCCTGCAAGCGGCAGTAGACGCATATGCGCCAGCGACGCACGAAGCGCCAATTGTCGTTGGTCATCCCAAAGA
>JAYXXU010000127.1:0-4621 GCA_036019135.1 Pseudomonadota bacterium
CACCTCTCCCATGACCCGAACGGCATATTCGCGTTCGACTTCATTCGATGGGTGCATCAGACGATTGGCCAGCTCACCATCATTGGTAAACAGCAATAGCCCTGTACTGTTAATGTCCAGTCGTCCCACCATCACCCAGCGATCATTGGCCAGTTGAGGCAATTGCTCAAACACGGTTGGACGGCCTTCAGGATCATTACGTGAGCAGATTTCTCCTTCAGGTTTGTAGTACACCAATACTCGCCGACGAACCTCTTCTTCGGCTTGATAGTTGAGCTTGCGCCCATCAATTCGTAGCTCATCTGTAGGTTCGATTCGCTCGCCAACAGTAGCAACTCGACCATTGACGCTGACGCGCCCTGCGGCTATCACTTCTTCCATGTAGCGACGAGAGCCTAGCCCCATACGTGCTAGAACCTTTTGTAACTTTTCGCTCATGTGTACACCTCAACTCAAAATTTTGTTTTAGCCCCAACGCATTGCACCTTGCTACTCAGATTCGGTAGCCAAAGGTACGATGGTTTGCTCAAGCGCAGGCAGTGCGGCCAGTGACGGCAAGCCAAACGCTTCTAAAAAATGTCGTGTCGTCACCAATAGGGCAGGTCGCCCAGCAACGTCACGATGCCCTCGCTCGGCAATCCATTGCCGATCGAATAAGGTACGTAGGATTTGGCTATTAATCGCCACTCCTCGAATCTGTTCAATGTCACCGCGTGTCACGGGTTGGTGATAGGCGATGACACTTAATGTCTCTAACAGCGCAGGAGACAGTTTGATCGGACGGTCTGGCCATGCCTGTTGGATCACCCCTGCATAGGCTGCCCGAATCTGTACTCGCCAACCTTGCGCCCCCTCAACAATGGTTAAGGCTGTCTCTGCATAGCGTGTGGCAAGGTCTGCCAAGTGCATGTGAATCTGGGCTTCAGTCCATGCCTCATCCAGCAAGTGTTGGATTTGGCGAATACTCAGTCCTGACTCACTGGCCAAGAGCAAGGCTTCTAACCGATTGATACTGTCTGTCTCTGCCGTCATGTCGAAAACTTCGTAATACTTAAAGCATCTGTCATGCCATCTTGTACCAGTCGAACGACCTGCTGGCGCAACAGTTCTAACACTGCAATCAAGGTAACGACAACACCAATACGCCCTTGTCGAGGCAATAACAAAGTCTCAAAGCGCACCACACCACCTGCTTGAATCGCTGCGTGGACAGCATGCAGACGCTCCTCTAACTCAACCGCCTCCGCCCGAATGGCATGCACCACAGGGGCAGGTTTGCCCAGTAATATCAACATCGCATCCCGTAGTAATCCTGCCTCAAACCGCTCGGTTTGTACCACTGGCATGACGGGATGATCCACATAGGCCAAGTGGCGGTCACGTCCTAGAATCTCTTGTTGATTCAGTTGCTGCGCAGCGGTTTTGATACGAGCATACGCCGCCAAGCGTTCCAGCAGGTTTTTGCGCGGGTCATCCTCCACGTCGATGCGACTGGGTTTGGGCAGTAGCAAGCGTGACTTAATGTCTGCCAACAGCGCGGCCATCATCATATAATCGGCGGCCAACTCAACGTCCAAGGTGTGCATCAGATTGATATAGGCCAAATATTGGCTGGCAATCGGTGCAATGTCGATATGACGTAAGTCGAAGCCATTTTTTTTGACCAAATACAGCAAAAAATCCAGAGGCCCCTCGAACCGCTCCAATAAAATTGCAAACGCCTCAGGTGGAATATACAAATCATCTGGTAGTGATTCTAACCATGTTTGATCAATACGGGCAGGGCAAGATTGGATGCTATTCATGGGATCATACAGCGCCAAAAAAACACAGCCCCAAGATGGCACAGTGCAGTGTCGCACGTTGTCTGAGGGCTGCACAGTACCAACGTCGGACAACGTCGGGATTTATCCAAACTTTGAAACCGCGATATTCAAGTGTGGCTTCAGGGGATGGCTGAACTCTTTATAACGCGAGCAATGCGCGAAAAACCGAGCGCAGTATAACAAAGCCTCATCGGTTCGGGGGGGATTATCCCGAATGATGGGTCATTCTTTTGGGTTGTATCGGGCAGCTTAGGGATGCCAACCAAGCCTGCTCAAGCCAAGATGTCGCTGACGTCTCCCATGCCTTGTCGAACCAACACCGGATCGTCACCAGACAGGTCAATAATCGTGGTAAGTCCGCGAGTGATCAGCCCTGCATCGAGCAACACATCGAGTTGCTTGCCCAGTTGTAGTTCGATTTCTTCAGGGTCATCCATCGGCATGTCTTGATCGGGCAGTTGCAAGGTGCTGGTCAGCATGGGCTCACCTAGTGCTTCCAATAGTGCCTGACAGACGGGATGGGTCGGCACACGGATCCCAATGGTTTTGCGTTTGGGGTGCATCAGGCGGCGCGGCACTTCACTGGTTGCGGGCAAAATAAAGGTACACAGGCTGGGCGTATGCGCCTTGAGGAGGCGGTACATTTCGTTGCTGACCCGTGCGTAAGTGGCAATTTCGGATAGGTCACGACACAGCAGGGTGTATTGATGTTTATCGGATAGCCGACGAATTCGACCAATTTTTTCCATCGCAGCTTTGTCACCAATATGGCAGCCCAAGGCGTAAGCCGTATCGGTGGGATAGGCAATAATATCACCCTGATGAATCCGTTGAACGGCTTGATCAATCAGACGAGCTTGCGGATTATCAGGATGAACACGGATATGTAGCATGATCATCGCTCCACAGTGTTATTATGGTTGATAATACACTGTTTTTTGGGTGGGTTTTGCGGTGGTACTGTAGCCTAATTGTCGAAAATGATCATCGGATGTTATGCCAACATAGCAAGCGTTGATTACAGTTGGTGGCGTGCAAATTCATTTAGCTCAAGCGGCCGATGCGGACGAATCGCTGCCATCAGCTGTGCCAATAGGATTTTTGCATCCGCTGGTATCGGGGCGCTCCCCGTTAGTAAGGCTTGTGCGCGTATGCTGACATGATCTTTAAACTGTTCACCGTGGCCTGCATCACCGTTGAGGTTATCCAGAGAAACGCGAAATTTTCGGTTACAGGCCGCAGTGAACAGCCATTCGAGAGCTTGTGGTTTGACTTCAACTTGCTCAAACAAAGATTGTTGTTCACGCGTTCGCCCATCAGGTGCATACCAATAGCCGAGATCGGGCAGTTTGCGTCGTTCAGTACCTGCGATACACCAATGGCTAATTTCATGTAGTGCACTGGCAAAAAAGCCATGTGCAAATAAAATTTGGGCAGGCTGGCATTCTGAGGCGGGTAAGTATTCAGGTTCATCAGGACTGCGTGCCAGTCTGACTCGTTGCGCCGAGAAGCAATGGGTAAACAAACCAATCAGCCAGTCGACCTGTACCGTTTCGTCTGCATGTTCAGGCCAAGGGTCTAGATAAGGGCAGCTCAACTGAGGTTGCAAGCTCAAGGGTAGGTTAGAACAAACTGGGGCATTCACAGTATCGGTACTCATGTTTAGTGCAAGGTTCGGGGCGGTATCACGACCCATTTGATCCGCGTTGACAAAATAAATCCCACTCGGTCGGAGAATCGACATGATTTTGTGTCAAACGCACGCTATGCTTTGACACATCCCACGCAACTTTGTAGAATCCACGCCCTATTATGTCAGCAAATACCTTTCCGGCGCAGATCGAGCCGTTTAAACGAGCCGAACAAGGCTTTTCGTGGTCAGGTAGCGTGCCATTGTCACGTTTTACTCGGATTGCGCAAGAGGTTGTTCCGCCAATTGATGCGCTTGATGTGCATGTGCAGTGTCGTTTGTACCAAAATGAGCGTGGTGTGGCCTGTATCGAGGCACATTTGCACACCAGCGTCCCGTTGACCTGCCAGCGTTGTCTGGAGCCAGTGCAACAGGATGTGGATACGGTGGTTGACTTGGCTTTGCTGAGTGATCTGAAGTATGCCGACCGTTTGGGCGAAGATGCGGACTTTGTGGTGTTAAGCGAGGAGCAGCTCGCACATGGCATCGATGATGAACATGTGATTGATCTGTTGGCTTTGCTTGAAGACGAAGTGTTGCTGTCGTTGCCTTTGGCACCTCGTCATGAGGATTGTGAGGTCAAAGTCAAAAGCGCTGTGCAAGAGGAAACTCCGACACGCGCTGACAATCCATTTAGTGTCTTGGCCAGTTTGAAAGACAGTTTGCAGTCCTAAGTATTTGTTAGGCTTGACATTTAACCCGACTGACGGTTCCAGCTGACTGGCCGTCCGATCTTTGATACAAGGAGCCTCTCATGGCCGTTCAGCAAAACCGAGTAAGCCGTTCACGCCGCGATATGCGTCGTTCGCATGATGCATTGACAGTTGCCGCAGTGTCTGTTGACAAGACCACAGGTGAAACCCATCTGCGTCACCATGTGACCAAAGACGGTTTTTATCGTGGTCGTCAGTTGTTTGCAGTTGCTGCAATTGACGAATAAGCTGCAACACGTCGGATAACGGCGAGTACGCACAGTGGCGATTCGACTTGCAGTCGATGCCATGGGCGGGGATTTCGGTCCCCGCGTTGTTGTTCCAGCGGTTCAAGACATCCTGATCCGTCATCCGAATTTGTATATTCATTTATATGGCGATCAACATCGTAT